>DASRBU010000281.1:0-9335 GCA_035653475.1 Candidatus Dormiibacterota bacterium
AGGGCATGGCATCGAAGCCGGTCACGCCCATCAGTGGATGACCTGCTGGCCCCAGTGGAAGAAGTGGTTGGTCAGGGCAGCCGCGGCGGCGACGCCCACGATGGCCAGGAAGATCACGATCAGGGCGTGGAGCGCCCCCCCGGCGCTCGCATGCCCGACCTGGACCCCGAAGGCCCAGCGGGTCAGGTGGACGATGAAGGCCATCGCCAGCAGCACCAGCAGGAACGCCCCCAGCGCCGCCAGCAGGCTCTCCGCCGCCCCGTAGAAGGGCAGCACCTGGGTGGCGTTGGCGGTGTCGGCGGGGTTGTAGTTCTGGATGTCCAGCCAGGTCATGCGTGCCCTCCGCCGGCCTCAGCCGTCTGGAAGATGCGAAAGCCGGCCCCCACCCAGGCAGCCAGCTCCAGGTAGCCGTCCCTGACCGCGGGCGCGATCCGGGCCCAGTCGAGGGGACCACCGGCGGCCAGGTGACGATCCCAGGCGATCTCCAGGCAGGCCCCCGCCCGCCGCCGGAACCACGCCCCCATGCGGTCCAGATCCAGGTCGCGAGGCCCGCGCCGTCGGACGCCGTTCACCACCACCGCCGTGGCCTCGCGCACGAAATCGCCGCCCCGACGCACCACCAGCCAGTCCAGGGTGTGGGCGGCCATCTGGGCGCCGTCGGAGGACGGCCCGGCGACCACCACCGCCAGCTCGCACCGGGAGAGCAGCAGGCGGGTGGCCCCGTCCAGGAGCGCCGTCCCCACGTCCGCGACCAGGACGTTGTAGTAACGACAGAGCACCTCCAGCAGCCGGGCGCACTCGTCCTCGCTCAGCCCCTCGGGGGCGGCCGGGTCGAGGGGGGCGGCCAGGACCTCCAGCCGGGCCTCGGGGTCCTGGCTGGTGTACTTGCGCAGGTCGGCGTGGCACATCAGCCGCTCGGCGTCGCGCGCGACCTCCCGGGTGGTGAGGTGGCTCTCGCCGACCACCATCCGCGCCGCCAGGTTGCCCCGCTGGGAGTTGGCGTCCACGGCCAGCACGCGGTCGTGGCGAAGCCGGCCCAGCTCGCTGGCCAGCAACCCGGTCACGGTGGTCTTCCCCACCCCGCCCTTGGCGCTCACCACCGCCACCAGGGCGGCTCGGCCCTGGACCGGCGTTCGGGCGAGGCCGACCAGCTCGCGGCGCCGGCGCTCCTCCGCACCCGGCCCCAGTCGCAGGAGACCCAGGCTGGCCACCCGAACCGCCCGCCGCCAGCCGGCGCCGGCCGGAGGGGCGAGGCGCACCAGCGCCCCGAAGTCCAGCCCCTCCGGCGCCGTCGGAGGAACGATGGCCTGCGGCGGCCGGGCCTCGGTCCAGCCTCGGACGGCCTCGACCGGGACCACATCGGTCGCGTCGGGGAGGTCTCTCCCGCCGTCGGCCGGCCGGGCCTCACCTTCCCCTTCCGCGAGCGACCACGTCGGGCCAGATCCCACCTCGGCCTCCCCGGCTACGACCACGGTCGCCCCTCCGGGATCGACGCTCCCGGACGGCACACCGCCTGGAGCCGGTCGCCGACGCGTGCGACCCCGACCCGAACCGCCACCGGCACCGTCCCCGCGCTAGCGCAGGTCGCGGACGAGATCGGTCATCCGGGCCGCATCCGACATCCGACACACCTCCATCGAACTCCCTCCACCGAGATCTGATGAGCCCCGATGGTATGCATCCGGGCCCGGAGCGGCATCGGCATCGATCCTCAATGCGATGTGACGTGCCCCGGCCGTCGTGCGCCGGCGATCCCACCGGCGACCGGGCACGCGGATCCGTCCGGAGCCCGGAGCCGAGGTCTCCCCGGGCAGGGCCGGCTCAGAGCCGGGCGGAGCACGACCCCGGCGTCCGGAGCGCCTCCCGCCGCATCCGTCCCGTCCCGACGCGGCGCGGGCGGCCCCGGTCGAAATCGACGCCGGTCCGAGCGACCGAGCCGGGGGACCCCGCGGCGATCGGGACGCACCGCCAGCGCCAGGGCCGGTCGTCGACGGCGCCGGGCACGGCCCGCCCGGCGTACCGCCCCGGCCTCGCCCGACGAGCGTCCCACGGCCAGGGCCGGCGGGATCTCGGCCGTGGCACACCGACGGCCACCGGCTGTGCCGGCCCGGCCACCGGCTGCGGCGGGAGAGCCCCGGCCGTGCCGCGGAGCAACGAGACCGGCCTCCCGGGTTCGGGCCGGCCGCTTCGGGAGATCGGACGGCCCGGACCCTTGAGGAGGTTCCGCGTCCGGTCGTCGGAGGCGGGACCGCCTTCACGCTCGCCCCCCGCCCGGCACCACCGTCACCGCCCCAGCGCCGGCGCGCGGGCAGACGCCGCCCGGGGTCGGCCCAGGCCCTCGCCGGATGGCCGGCGGACGGGTGGGGCGTGCCCCCCGGCCACGCCGGCCCGCGTCACCCGCGGGCGGGCGAGTCCTCCCCGGCCCCGCCGCCCGCCTCGGGGGTGGCCTGTACGAAGGGGAAGCCGAAGCGCCCCTTGACGCAGAGGTGACCCCGGGTCACGTCGTGGTCCAGGGGCGAGGTCACCTTCACGATCCGGTTGTCCTGGACGTGCAGCTCCAGGTTGCAGCCCACCCCGCAATAGGGACAGACGGTGGTGGTGACGGTCTGCCGGGACTCGTCCCAGGCGCCGGAGCGGCGCAGCTCGTACTCGCTCTCGAACATCAGCGCCCCGGTGGGGCAGACGCCGATGCAGTTGCCGCAGTAGACGCAGGCCGAGTCGGGGAGGCCGACGTCGAACTCGGTCGAGATCCGGGCGTCGAAACCCCGCCCGGCGACCGCGATCGCGAACGTGTTCTGGGCGTCGGCCCCGCACGCCTCCACGCACTTGTAGCAGAGGATGCAGCGCGAGTAGTCGCGGACGTAGCTCGGGTTGTCGACCTTGGGGGGCTGGGCGACGGTCTCGGCCGTGGCCCCGTCCGGGGTCGCGTGCTCCCCGGCCCGGGCCCGGTCGCGCTCCCCGGCCGGGTGGGGCGGGGCCGGGGGCCCGAACCGTCCCGGGTCCGTCCCGTAGCGCCGCATCCAGCGCTCCACCTCCGGGCCGGCGAGCGAGAGGTCGACCGAGGAGGCCAGCAGCTCCAGGACCAGCCGACGGCTGGTGCGCACCCGCTCGGAGTCGGTGTGCACCACCATGCCCGGCTCCGCCCGCCGCGAGCAGGCGGGCACCAGCGCCCGAGACCCCTCCACCTCGACCACGCAGACGCGGCAGACGTTGACCGGGGTCAGGTTCTCCAGGTAGCAGAGGGTGGGGGTCTCGATGCCCTGTTGCCGGCAGGCTTCGAGCAGGGTGGTGCCCTCGGGCACCTGCGTCCGGCGTCCGTCCAGGGTCACCTCGACCATGCGCCTGGGCAAGCCCACGAAGACCGCGCTCATGGCCGTCCCCCACCGTCCGGCGCCACGTCGACCAGCCCCAGGCGGACCGCGGACTGGATGGCGTTGGCCGCCGTCTGCCCCAGCCCGCAGATGGAGGCGTCGCGCATCACCGCCCCCAGGTCCTGCAGCAGGGCGGTCTCCCGGGCCACCGACCCCAGCGGCCGCCCCCGGGCCAGGCGCTCGAGCAACTCCTCCTGCCGGACCGTGCCCACCCGGCAGGGCACGCACTGCCCACACGACTCGTCCCGGAAGAAGCGGGCGATGCGACGGCAGATATCGGTGGTGTCGACGGTGTCGTCGAGCGGCATCACCACCCCCGACCCGAGCGTGGCCCCGATCGAACGGAGGCCCTCGAAGGTGAGGGGCGTGTCCAGGGCCTCGGGCCTCACGAACGAACCGGCGGCACCGCCCAGCAGCACCGCCCGGAGCTTGCGTCCCGGGGGCGGACCGCCGGCCAGCTCCAGCAGCCGGCCCAGGGTCACTCCGAAGGCCAGCTCGTACAGGCCCGGCCGTTCGACGCTGCCCGACACGCAGAACAGCCGGGTGCCGGTGGAGCCGGCGGTGCCCAGGCCGGCGAAGGTCGGCCCGCCCACGCGCAGGATCTCGAGCACGTTCAGCAGGGTCTCGACGTTGTTGATGGCGGTCGGCTTGCCGAACAGCCCCGACTCGGCCGGGAAGGGGGGCTTGTTCCGCGGCTCCGGCCGCCGGCCCTCGATGGAGTTGAAGAGCGCCGTCTCCTCGCCCGCGATGTAGGCGCCGGCTCCCCGCCGCACCTCGACCTCGAAGCCGAAGCCGGAGCCCAGCACGTCCGGCCCCAGCAGGCCCCGGGCCCGGGCCCGAGCGGCGGCCTGGAGGAGGCGCTCCTCGGCCAGCGGGTACTCGCCCCTCACGTACACGTACCCGCGCTCGGCACCGCAGACCAGGCCCATGACGGTCAGGGACTCGATCACCGCGAAGGGGTCCCACTCCATCAACACCCGGTCCTTGAAGGTCCCCGGCTCCGACTCGTCGGCGTTGCAGACCACGTAGTGAGGCCGCACCGGGTTGGTGGCCACCGCCTTCCACTTGAGCGCGGTGGGGAAGGCGGCCCCGCCCCGCCCCAGCAGCCTCGCCTCCTCGATCTCCCGGACGACGCCGGCGGGCCCCAGCTCGAGGGCCCGGCGCAGGGCCTGGTAACCGCCCTGGGCCCGGTAGGAGTCGAGGGAAGTCGGGTCCACGACGCCGACCCGCCGCAGCAGCCGGAACCCGGAGCCGTCGTCCCCGATCCGCGGCCCCCGACCGGGGGCGGGCTCGCCCCCCCGGCCCTCCAGCAGCGCCCCCACCAGGTCGGCGTCGACCGGTGCCACCACCCGGCGGGGGGGACGCTCGCCCGCCCGCTGGACGAAGGCCGCCGAGCCGTGCTCGCACTGGCCCAGGCAGGGGCTGCGCACCCACATCGCGGCGCGCCCGTCGCCGGTCTCGCCGGGGGGACCGTACCGCCGCTCCAGCGCCTGACAGAGGGACTCCACGCCCGCGGCCCGGCAGGCGATGTCGTCGCAGACGTGCACCACGGTGGCGGGACCGGACCCCAGCCGGAACAGCGCGTAGGCGCTGGCCACCCCGTAGGCCTCGGCCGGAGGCACGGTGAGGCGGGCGCAGACGTAGTCCAGCCCGCCCCGGGTGATGCACCCCACCCGGTCCTGGAGGGCGTGCAGGGCGGGCAGCAGCAGGTGGCGCCGGGCACGGACGGCGTGGCCGCCGAAGGCCACGTGGCCGTCGATCGGCCGCCGGGCGCCGCCCCGCCAGCCCGACTCGGGCGGGCCGAGCACGGCGTCGACCGCCTCCCGCTCCGCCGCCGTGGCCGCGCCGCCGGCGCCCAGCCGCAGGTCCATCAGACCCGTGCCTCCCGGGCCGCCCCGACCGCCTCCCGGCGGCCGTCGAGCTTCTCCACCCGGATGGCCGTGGCCTTGAACTCGGCCGTGCCCGACTTGGGGTCCCAGGCGTCCACGGTGAGCAGGTTGGTGGCCACCTGCTCGGGAAAGTGCAAGGAGAGGAAGGCCAGGCCCGGGCGCAGGGTGGGATCCACCCGCACCGGCGCCTCCACGCTCCCCCGCCGCGACGAGACCAGCACCCGCTCGCCCTCCGTCAGCCCCAACCGGGCCGCATCCTCGGGCGAGAGGTCGAGGCTCTCCGGGCGGCGCAGCGGGGTCTCGTAGCGGCCGGACTGAACGCCGGTGTTGAAGGAGTCCAGGCGCCGGCCGGTGGTGAGACGGATAGGGAACTCGTCGCTCAGCTCATCGACCGGTGGCTCGAACTCCACCGGGTTGAAGGGCGCGGGGCGGCCGCGCCGGGCCGGGTCCTCCTCCCACAGGCGGGCGTGGAGGAAGGTCTCGCCCGGGTGTCGCTCGTCGTAGCAGGGCCACTGCAGGCCGCCCAGCTCCTCCAGGCGCCGGTAGCTCATGCCGGCATGGATGGGGGAGAGCGAGCGTAGCTCGTCCCACACCTCCTCGGCACTCGGGTGACCCCAGTCGTGGCCCAGGCGCCGGGCGATCTCGCAGATGATCTCGATGTCGTCCCGAGCCCCGGGAGGCGGCTCCAGGGCCTTGCGCACCCGCTGGACCCGCCGCTCGCTGGAGGTCACCGTCCCCTCGGCCTCGCACCAGGTGGCAGTGGCCGGCAGCACCACGTGGGCCAGCTCGGCGGTGTCGGTGAGGAAGGTGTCCTGGACCACCAGGTGGCGCAGGCCGCCGATCAGGGCCGCCGCCCGATGCGAGTCAGCCTCCGAGCGTACCGGGTTCTCGCCCACGATGTAGCAGGCGGTCAGCTCCCCCCGCTCCATGGCGTCCAGCATCTCGGAGAGGTTCCAGCCCCGCCGCGGGGGCAGGGAGACCCCGTAGGCCGCCTCGAAGCGGGCCCGGGCCTCCAGGTCGGTCTCCACGTCCTGGAAGCCGGGGAGCTTGTTGGGAATGGCGCCCATGTCGCCGCCCCCCTGGACGTTGTTCTGCCCGCGCAGGGGCACCAGCCCCGACCCGTAGCGGCCGACGTGGCCGGTGAGCAGGGCCAGGTTGATCAGCGCCAGGACGTTGTCGGTGGCGTTGTGGTGCTCGGTGATGCCCAGTGTCCAGCAGAGCTGGGCTCGGTCGGCCCGGGCGTAGTCGTGGGCGAGCCCGCGGATCACCTCGGCCGGTACCCCGGTGTCGCGCTCGGCCCGCTCCAGCGTGTAGCGCTCCACCGACTCCGCGTAGGCCTCGAAACCGGTGGTCGCGCGGCGGACGAAGGTCTCGTTGACCAGGCCGGCGTGGATGATCTCACGCCCGATGGCGTTGGCCAGTGAGATGTCGGAGCCGACGTCGATGCCGAGCCACACGTCCGCCCATTGGGCGGAGCTGGTCCGCCGCGGGTCGACGACGTAGAGCTTGGCGCCGTTGCGCACCCCTTTCAGGACGTGGTGGAAGAAGATCGGGTGTGTCTCCCGAGCGTTGGAGCCCCAGAGCACGATCAGGTCGGTCTCCTCGACCTCCCGATACGAGCTGGTGCCGCCACCCGCCCCGAACACCGCCGCCAGACCGGCGACGCTGGGGGCGTGTCAAGTGCGGTTGCAGCTGTCGATGTTGTTGCTGCCCATGACGACCCGGGCGAACTTCTGGGCCATGTAGTTCATCTCGTTGGTCGCCTTCGAGCAGCTGAACATGCCGAAGGAGGTGGTGCCGCCCCGCTTGCGCGCGGCGGCGAACCCGGCGGCCGCTCGGTCCAGAGCCTCGTCCCACGAGGCGGGGCGGAGCCGGCCGTCTTCCCGGATCAACGGCTGGGTCAGTCGAACGCCCTTCACCATCGATCGAACTCCCCTGATGTCCGAAGACCTCGCGGTGGAGTCTACGCGCCTTCGAATTCGAACCTCGGGCCGGATCCGACCGCTGCTGCCCCCTCCCGGGACCGACCCGCACGACCGCGCCCGGTGCCCGAGCAGGGGCCCATCCCGCGCTCGCCCACGAAGCCGGCGGGGCTCGATGGTGCGGCCACGGACGCCGCGGATCCAGGCGGCGAGGGCCGAGCGAAGGTCGGCGAACGGTGCCACCCCCCGCCCGACCGGCCACGCCCGATCGGGCTCGATCGCTCGGGCGTCGTGGCTCCCGTCCGCGGCGAAGGGAGCCGGCACCTCCGCCGCCCGCTCGGGAGGCGGCCGGGTTCCCCGCCGGAGCCGCGAGATGGACCCCGCCGGTCTCCGGTGCGTCGGTAGGCCGGGGTTCGCGCCTCCATCGCGGGCGCCATCCTCTCCCCCGGACCGCCCTGGTTCCATGCCTTCCGCGCCCCTCCACCGGCCGCGCTCGCCCTCACCGCCGCCGGCGCGCGGCGGTGGGCGATCGGGATGGACCGGGTCGCGGGCCGACGCCAGGCCCGGGTCTCCGTGGCTCCGGTCTCCACCGTCGCCTCGGTGCCGCGGATCGTGGTCTTCGCCGCCTCGCGGAGCCGCCCCTGGCCGGCCTCCCCATCGGGCTGACGGTGATCCACGTCAGCGGCTCGTTCGCCGGCCTCGGCATCGGCCCGGGCGAACGCCCCCCAGGCGCCAGAACGCGCCGGGGGGCTTTGCAGCTCGACACCGGGCCCCGGGCTCACGCACCTCAGCCGGGTCACGGCGCGGAACCTCTCGCCCGACGATCATCGATCTCGGTGGCCGACCTGGCGGGGATGGGTGCCGGCCCTCAGCCGTGGCCGGCCGAGGTGGCGCGCTCGGCGACCGCCGGCGGCGTGGTTCACCGCCCGCCCCCCACGGCAACCCCGCCGGCCCCGGCCCTCACACCGGCCACGACTCCTTCCGATAGCCCATGTCCCAGAACATCCACTCGTAGCGGGCGGTCTCCCGAAAGCGACGGCGCACGCGCGCCAGCTCGACCTCCCCCAGGCTGTCGCCGATCCGGTCGGCGAGCCGGAGGACCGCCCGCACCACGTCGCCGTACTCCTCGCCTCCGTAGGTCTCGATCCACCTCCGGTAGAGCGGGTCCGGCGAGCCCAGGCCGAGCAGGTGCTTGCCCACCTCCCAGTAGATCCAGTAGCAGGGGAGGACAGCGCCCAGGGCTTCGGGAAAGGAGCCGCCGTGGGCCACGGCCAGCAGGTAGCTGGTGTAGGCGAGGTTAGTGGGCGCCATCTCCGTGGCCTGCACCTCCTCCTCCGAGAGGCCGAAGTCGCGGAAGAACCCCTCATGCAGCTGGCGCTCGACGGCGATGGCCCCGGCGGCGTGCTCGCAGAACATCTGGATCGCCCCGTCGTCGGGGGCTCGGGCCGCGCAGACGGCCAGCGCCCGGGCGTACTCGGTCAGGTACAACGCGTCCTGGACCACGTAATGACGGAAGGCCGCGCGGTCCAGCGAGCCATCCGTGAGGCCACGGAGGAAGGGATGCTCCAGGATGGCCCCGAAGATGTCCTCGATCGAAGCCCAGAGACGATCGGTGAGCGACGTACCCATGGGTCCTCCCTCGCCGGCGGATCCCGGCCCCCGGTCCGGCGCCGCTCGGGGGCCGGCCGGGGACCGGCTGCTCACACCGTAGCCGCCCCCTGCCAGGACGGGCAACGGGGACGATGGCGATGCCGGGCGGCCCGGGCGAGCGAACGCGGAGAACGGCCCGATGGGCGAGGCGCCGAGCCCGACACCACCGGGGACCTGGGCGCGCGGGCCACGGCCGGACTCCGGCCTCGAACCGCGCACCCGGACGGTGTCGTGTCCCGGCGCCGGCCGGAGCCGGCCGGAGCCGGTTGGCCCCCCGTCGCCTACCACCGCCGCCGGCGGCGGGATGATGGGAGGCGGCCCGTGCTCGCCGGGCGGGCAGAGGATCGGCCCGCAGCGCTTGACCGTACCCGGTTCCGTATGGTTGTTTTTGATATCCAGTCTAAATCTTGATTTACAGGAGCCGAGCGTATGGAGACGAAACCGCACGCCACCGGGACCGTGAAGGCAGGCGACGTCACCCGGAGGGTCGGCATCGAGCAGAT
>DASRBU010000282.1:0-4024 GCA_035653475.1 Candidatus Dormiibacterota bacterium
GCCGGAGCCGGTGGGCGGACGCGGGTAGATTGATCGCGTGGCCGGGCGCAAGAAGGCGATGCACGAGCTGGCCGGGAGCGGCGACGACGGCTCCACCGGCCTCCTGGGCGGCGGACGCCTCCCCAAGGACGACCTCCGGATTGAGGCCTACGGCACCGTGGACGAGGCCTCCAGCGTCCTCGGGCTGGCCGCCTCGCTCAGCTCCAGCCCCGAGGTGCGGGAGGTCGTGGAGCGTCTGCAGCGGGGCCTCTACCGGCTGGGCGCGGAGCTGGCCACCAACCCCGCCCAGGAGGGACGGTTCGCGACCACCTCGGCCGAGGACGTGGCCGAGCTGGAGCGCATCATGGCCCGGCTGGAGTCGGAGGTAACCATGCCCGACGAGTTCGTCCTGCCCGGCGCCACCCCCGCCTCCGGCGCCCTGGACCTGGCCCGGACGGTGGTTCGCCGGGCCGAGCGCCGCTGCGTCACCCTGACCCGCCAGGGGGGACTGCACAACCCCGAGGTGCGACGGTACCTGAACCGCCTGAGCCTGCTCCTCTTCGTCCTGGCGCGCTACGAGGAGAGCCGCAGCGGCCGGAGGGCGAAGCCGGCGCGGGAGGTGACGGACCCGGGGGGCGGGGGCTGAGCGCGTCGACGGCCCGCCGGAACGGCGTCGCCGCCCTCGGACGGACGCCGGGGTCGCGGCGAGGCAGCCCGGTTCGGTGGCCTCGACGGGATGGGGCAGGTGGCACCGCTCGCGTCGACGTTCGATGGACGGCCACGTGCGCCGCCCGGCCCGCGCCTCCGGCCCGCCGCC
Organism: Candidatus Dormiibacterota bacterium; assembly: GCA_035653475.1. Taxonomy (GTDB): domain Bacteria; phylum Chloroflexota; class Dormibacteria; order Dormibacterales; family Dormibacteraceae; genus CADDZO01. The sequence continues at coordinate 797 of DASRBU010000282.1, forward strand.
GGCGGTGGGCCGGCCGGGACCCCGATCCGTCCGGCGCTCGCCGCCTCCGCGCCGGCCATGCCCGGTGCCCCACCCGAAGCGTGGACGGTCGCCCCGGGGCCGCGGGGCCCAGGGGCGTGGGGGTCGGGAAGGAGAGGATGGGACACGACCTCCCGCGCCGCGCTTAGACTTGACCTCGACCCGATGGCGTTGCCCATGATCCTTGCCCTCGGGGTGGGGGTCGCGCTGTGCGTCGGCGTGGCCCTGACCGTCGTCCTCTACCGGCGCGTGTTCGTCCCCGACCGGGCCCGCTACCTCGACGACTTCGCCTTCACCCCCTGGGAGTTCCAGGCCGACTACGAGGAGGCGGAGCTGCTCACCGCGGACGGCGTCCAGTTCGGGGCCTGGTTCTTCCGGCAGCCCGGATCGCCCCAGGTGGTGGTGGTCAGCCCCGGTCACAAGGGGCGGCGGCAGGACCTGCTCGGGATCTCGGTCGCCCTCTGGCGCAAGGGCTTCAACGTGCTCGTCTACTCCTATCGGGGCATGCCCGGCAGCGACCGGACCCTGGTCACCATGGGCGCGCGCGAGGTCCAGGAGCTGTCGGCGGCGCTCGCCTTCGCCCGGCAGCGGGTGCGCGAGGCGCGGATCGGCCTCCTCGGCTACTCCATGGGGGCGGTGGTGAGCCTCATGGGGGCCGCCGGCGATCCGTCGATCGAGGCTCTGGTGCTGGACAGCCCCTTCGCCGACCTACGGCAGGTATTGGCGGAGAACGTGCGCCGCCGGGCGCTCTTGCCCGGCCGCCCGCTGGTCGCCGCCTGCTCGCTCTGGTTGCGCCTCCGTCACGGGGTGCGACTGGCCGACGCGAGCCCGATCCGCCTGTTGAGCGGCCTGGAGCCACGGCCCCTCTTCTTCGTCCACGGCGCCGCCGATGCCATCACCCCCGTCCATCACTCCCGCCGCCTCTACGAGGCGTACCGAGGCCCTCGGGAGATCTGGATCGTCCAGGGCGCGCCCCACGCCGGGGCCTACTTCGTGGACCGTGGGCTCTACGTGGAGCGGGTGGCCGGGTTCTTCGCCCGTCACCTGGGTCTCAAGGCCGGGCATCTGCGACTGGTGGCGGACGAGGACGTCGAGGTCTCCTGAGGTCCCTCGGCTCCGGCGTCCCCTTCGGGCGGTGGGCCGGAGGCCCTGCCCTCCCTCCTCCAGGGATTCACCAGCAGGCTTGTGGCGAGCGCGGGTCGCTCCCTAGCCTGTGGCCATGTCGGCCGCCCTGGACCCCCCCGTCTCACGGGATGGACGCGACCGCCTGCCCGAGGTGCGACCGGCGCCGGACGGCGGGTCGGCCCGACGCCGCCCCCACCAGGACCTGGCCGACCTGGACGACCGGGCGCTGCTCAAGGTCCTGCTCGGCCCCGCCGCCGCACCGGCCAGCGCCGTCCCGGTCTCGGAGCTGCTGGAGGCGGACGCCTCGCGCCTGGCCGAGCTGGGTCTGGGTCAGGTGGCACGGCGGAGGGTGCTGGCCGCGGCCGAGCTAGCGCGCCGCTTCCAGCCCGCGGTCCGGGCTCCGGTGCCGCTGAACAGCCCGGGCCGTGTCCTCCAGCACGTCGCCCGGCTCCGGGTGGCTCGCGCCGAGACCCTGGCCGTCATCTCCCTCGACGCCCGTCTGAGCCCCCTGGGCGGTCCCTGCCGGGTGGCGGAAGGGGCGGTCGCCCACGTGGCCGTGGAGGCGCGGGAGGTATTCGCCCCGGCGCTGGAGCGACGCGCGTCGGCGATCGTGATCGTGCACAACCATCCCTCCGGGGTGGCCGAGCCCAGCCCGGAGGACGTGGCCTTCACCCGGGCCATGGGGAGGGCGGGGACCTTGCTGGCCATCCCCCTGCTGGACCACCTGATCGTCACCCGCCGGGGCTACTTCAGCTTTCGCGAGGCCGGTCTGCTGGAGGGATCGTGAGCGAGGGCGGCTGCCGGGCTTCGACCCCGAGGGTCCGACGGAGCGCGGACGACGCGCTCGGGAGGGGTCGGGTGCTCCCGAACGGCACCGGGATGCTCCTCGATCCTTGCCAGGTTGCCAGAGTTGCGCCCATATAATGCCCAGGCGCGATGGGAGGTTGAACCGATGGCTGGACAGACAGACGGACCGCCGCTCGACGTCGTCCGCCGGGTCGCCGATCCCGTGCTGGCCAACGTGTCACGGGCCATCCTCCATAAGGACGACGAGGTCCGGCTCTGTCTGATCACGCTCCTCTGCGAGGGCCACCTGCTGATCGAGGACGTCCCCGGGGTGGGCAAGACGATGCTGGCCAAGGCACTTGCCCGCTCGCTCGACTGCACCTTTCGCCGCATCCAGTTCACGCCCGACCTCCTGCCCTCGGACGTCACCGGCGTCCGGGCCTTCAACCAGAAGCTCGGCGAGTTCGAGTTCCTGCCCGGCCCGGTGTTCGCCCAAATCCTGCTCGCCGACGAGATCAATCGGGCCACCCCCAAGACCCAGTCCGCCTTGCTGGAGGCGATGGAGGAGCGCCAGGTGACGATCGACGGCGAGACCCACGGTCTGCCCCAGCCCTTCATGGTCATGGCCACGCAGAACCCGGTCGAGTACTCGGGCACCTTCCCCTTGCCGGAGGCGCAGCTGGACCGCTTCTTCATGAAGGTACGGCTCGGGTACCTGAACGCCGGCCAGGAGGCCAGCCTGCTCGGCCAGGAGAAGGTCGAGTCCCCCTTCGAGGAGCTCCAGCCGGTCGTCTCCCCGGGGGAGCTGCGCGCCGCCCAGCGGGCGGTCCGGGAGGTCTACGTGCGGTCGGAGCTGAAGGCGTATATCGCCCGACTGGTCGAGAGGACGCGGACGCACCCCGAGGTCGCGCTCGGCGCCAGCACCCGGGGGACCCTCAACCTGTTCCACGCCGCCCAGGCTCGGGCCGCGGTCCTCGGTCGCGGGTACGTGTTGCCCGACGACGTGAAGTCGCTGATCGAGCCGGTGCTGGGCCATCGCATCATCCTGCGCCCCAACGCCGAGATGCAGGGGTCGAGCGCGGGCCGCGTCCTGCGCCAGCTGGTCGAGCGCGAGCAGGTCCCTCAGGTGAGCCATGAGGGGTGAGCCCGCCGGGCGTCACGGGCCGTGAGCCGCCTCCTCCTCGCCGCCGGCCTCGCCCTCCTCCTGGTCTTCGCCTACCTCACCGCCATCCGGCCCGCCTACGCCCTGGCCTACGCCTTCTGCCTCCTCTTCGGAGTGGCGTGGGCGTGGCCGAGGCT
>DASRBU010000283.1:0-13577 GCA_035653475.1 Candidatus Dormiibacterota bacterium
CTGGCGGCGCACGGCCGGGTCGCCCAGGTCGGCGAACAGGCGCCGCTGCACCACCCGCATGACCTCGTCGCCGCTCACCGGCTCGCGCTTGGCGTCGACCCGGCTGACCAGGTGCTCCAGCTCGCTCAGCAGCCCCTCCGCCCCCGCCGCCTCGCCGGCGCTGGCCTGGAGGCTGGAGACCATGGCCGTCTGGGGGCGGGTGTTGGCCACCTCGGTCAGGGCCTAAGCGGCGTGCCAAAAATCTTGCGCGTGATCGGCCGGGCCACCGGCCGGGATGGAGGAGGGCGACGAAAACGAAGTCGCCTCGTGGCAATCACCAACCCAACCACGAGGCCACCACGAGCTTGCACCCGAGGTACGCCTTCGCACCGCCCTCCGGATCGCACCCAGCTCCTGGCCCTCCTCCATGGCCCCCTCCGCTTCCCCCTGCGCCTGGTCATGGTCCTGATGTCCCTCGGGGGCTACCCGGCTCCCACCATCGCCGAGCGCTTCGGCCATGCCCCCTCCACCGTGCGGCATTGGATCCAGCGCGGCACCCGTGAGGGCATCGGGGGGCTCAGCGACCGACCCCGGTCGGGGCGGCCGTGGCTGGGCAGCCCCCGGCTCGAAGCGCGCCTCCGACGCCGGCTGGCCGAGCCCCGGGCTTGGACCGTGGCCCGGCTCTGATGAGATCCCCTCAGCGCCGGACCCTCTTCGGGGCCATCGAGCTGGCCCACGGGCGCCGGTCACCACCCGGGCCACCAGCGCCGGCTTCCTTGGGCTGCTGGAGCGGGTGGTGGCCGCCGACCCCTGCCGGCCATCGCCATCCTCCTCGACCACCATCCACCGCTGCCGAGCGGTCACCGGCTGGCGAGGGGAGCATCCCCAGGTCCGGCTCGTCTTCGGCCCCTGCTCCTGCCCTCACCACCCGGTGGAGCACATCTGGGGAGCGCTGAAGACCCACCTGGCCAACACCCGGTCGAGACCATGGCCGGTGGGGTGGATCAAGCCCCTGCCCGCTTTCGGGAGCACAGCCAGGAGCAACTCTTGCGATGTGCCTCGCCCGACCGTCGCCCTGGTTGCCCGAGGGTTTCACGCAGAACGTATGGAAGGCCGCTTTGCCGCTCTCTGCCCGCGGGCGGCTGGGTCGCAGAGGGGAGATGCTGCTGCTGGAGCGCTCAGAGCCCGGCCTCCGCCGGACCGTGGTCGAGCCGCCCCGGCGGGCGATTCTGCTCGAGCACGGCATCTCCGATGGCGCCATCTTCCTGCTGCTGTTGCTGCTGATGCCGGTGGACGGGACGGAATCATGAGCGGGGAGTCGAGGTCCCCTCGGCCTCCTGGATCCGCTCCGGCTCGTCGGCTCGATGAGGTCGACGATGGCGTGGCTGTCCCAGAACCCGGCCGGAAAGCGGCCCGCCGCTTCCTCACAGTTGGTGAAGACCTCCAGGGGGGAATCTCGGTGTTCCCAGCATCTCCTTGAGCCAGGGCAGCGGCTGCCACCACCCCCCATTGTTCCGTCGGCCCTCCCACGGACCACCATGCTCATGTGCGAGCTGGCCAGGATGGTGGGCCCCGGCGAGGTTCCAGCGAGGCGGCCGAAGCGGCGGTCGACGGCTTCTGCCCGGGCCTCCAGGTCGGCCTCTTCCATCCAGCTCTCCAGCTCCGCTATGCCCTCCGCCACTCAGAGGAGTAGACGAGCCGGGCCACCGAGCCGTCGCAGGCGCCGCCGTGGCGAGGCATCCGCTCCAGGAGGTCGCCGGCCCAACCTCGGAGCTGGGCGAGACCGTCCGAGGTGAAGGTCGGTCGGCGGATATCCACACGCAACCAGGCCCATCAGGAGGTCCCCGGCGGTCCATGACCGGAGAGCCAAATGTGGACCCTCGCTTTGACCAGATGGTCAAGCGCAAATGCACCGAGTCCATCGGGCTGATGCCCAGGCGTGCGTGAATTCGAGCCGAGGGCCGCTCGCAGGCGCCGTTTGATCAGCAAAACATAGTTGCAAAAACGGCCAGGGCCTGCCACAATGACCGACGTCACGCGGTTCGGGCAAGGGAGGTCGTTGCATGGTGCAGTCCGCCTCGGAACGGTCGCTCGGCGAGCGGCTCGAGGCTCATGTCGGTCGGTATCTGCAAAAGGTCTGGGATTGGGACGCCTTTCCCGCCAGTCGTGGTTACCCCGAGCTGGCCCGGGCACAGATGCGCTACGTGGGGTCCGGCGGCTCCCCCAAGGCGGGGGACGCGACCACCCTGACGCCGCAGCACTTCACGTGCAGCCTGCTCTACCAGGAGCCGGGCCGCTACGCGGCCGTCCACACCCATGAGATCGAGGAGGTCTTCTTCGTGCTCGAGGGCCGGCTCACGGTGAGCTGGGACTTCGACGACGAGCTGGTCGACGTCGTCCTCGGCCCCGGCGACGCCCTCTGGAACCCGCCCGAGCGCGCGCATGGGTTCCGCAACGACGGCCCCTCGCCGATGACGGCCCAGTTCATGGTCGGGCACCCCAAGCCGATGCTGCCGGCCTACAAGAGCCACCCCAGTCGGGGCGGCGCCGCGCCGGAGTTCGGGCAGCCACTGCCCAGCACCAGCGACCCTCGGGTGGCCGAGATCAGGCGCCACCTGATCCGAGCCTCCGACGTCGAGACCCGGTGGCTGGACCTCGGTGGCGGCTCCCGGCTCGCCCACCAGCCTTACGTCTGGCCGCCGGCCGAGGGCGGGGTGGTGACGCCGGCCCGATTCAGCCTGGAGATGTTGTACCTGCCCCCGGGAGCCTGCAGCCCTCTCTACCGGCATCCCCACGAGACCGCGTTCATGGTCTGGGAGGGGGTGCTGACCGTGGACTTCGAGGAGGCGGGGGCGCGCGCTAGCACCCGGCTGGCGGCGCGGGATCTGGTCATGGCGCCCGCCGGGCAGCGCTTCCGGCTTCGCAACGAAGGGGCGGCACCGATGCGCGCGGCCGTCATCATGGGCACGCCCACTCCGGCCTCCAACTTCTGGAGCGGCGGCGAGGCGTAGGCGGGATGGGTCAGGGCGAGCTGGCGCGGCCGGATGGGACCGTCCTTCGCTGGGACGAGGCCGGGGCGGGGGACCCTGTGGTCTGCCTGCACGGCCTGAGCTCCACCGCCCGCTCCTTCCACCACCAGCTCAGAGGCCTGGCTCGCGATTTCCGGGTGGTGGCCCTGGACCATCGGGGGTACGGCCGCTCCGACGACGGCCCTACGGCCCCCACCCTGGAGGACTGGGCTGCCGACGCGGCCGCCGTCATCGAGGTGGTGGGGCCGCCCGTCCACCTGGTCGGCAGCTCCTTCGGGGCTCTGGTCGGAGCCGCCGTAGCTCGGCGCCGACCGGAGCTGTTGCGCTCGTTCACGCTGGCCTCACCCACCTTGGGCCGCGGCGGGCTGTCGGCGGCCGAGCGGGAGGCCTGGCGGTCTGCTCGCCTCGCCACCATCAATGAGGACCCCGCAGCGCGGGCCGCCAAGATGGCTGGCCGCGAGGCGAGCCCCCAGGCCCTGGAGGTGATCGAGGAATCGGTTCGCCGGGTCCGGCCTGACAACTACCGGGCGGTGGTGGAGGCGATTGCGGAGGCCGACGCCGTGCCCTGGCTGCGTGAGCTGCACCTGCCGGTGCTGGTGATCGCGGGCGCCGAGGACCGGATCACCGGGCCCCCGGTCGCGACCCGGGCCGCCGCTGAGGTCCCGGGGGCCCGCCTGGTCCTGATCCCTGGCGCCGGCCACGCCGTGCACCTGGAGCGGCCGATTCTCTTCAACAGCGCCCTGAGTGCCTTCCTGCTCGAGGTGGGTGGCGTGAAACCGCTCAGGGTCGGGGTGTGCGGGGCCGGCGCTGTGGGCCGCCAGGTGATCGAGGGCGTGGCCCTGGGCATGGCCGGTCCGGCGCGGGTGGTGGCCGTGGCCCATCGACCGGGCGGAGAGACCAGGCTGTTCGACCTCGCCGCTCACGCCGGGATCGCGCTCACCGACGACCCCAGCCGCCTACCCCAGCTCGGGGCGGAGGTGGTGGTCGAGGCGGCGGGGGCAGAGGTCGCCCGCTCCAACCTCGTCGCTTGGACCGCTGCCGGCTCCGACGTGCTGCTGCTCAGCGTGGCCGCCCTGGCCGACCCTGAGTTCGAGGCCGAGCTCCGCCGGCGCCTGCGCCGGAGCCGCGGCCGGGTGTTGGTGCCGGCGGGCGCCATCGGCGGCTTGGACGCGCTGGGGGCGGCCGCGCTGGCAGGGCTGGACGAGGTCAGCCTGACCACCGTGAAGCCCCAGCACGCGCTCGATGGCCGGGTTGACGGCAGCTCGGAAGTGCTCTTCGCGGGCTCGGCCCGAGCGGCGGCCGCGGCTTTCCCACGCAATATGAACGTTGCCGCTACCGTGGCGCTGGCCGCCGCTGGTTGCGGCGTGGAGCCCATGGCGGAGCTGATCGCCGACCCGGTCGCCAGTCATAACCGCCATCGCCTGGTGGCACGGGGTACCTTCGGTCGCATAGAGACCCTGACCGAGAACCTGCCCAGCCCCGATAACCCCAGGACCAGCTACCTGACTGGACTCTCGGCGCTGGCCGCCCTGCGCCGGCTGCGCGAGCCGATTCTGGTCGGAGCTTGAGGCGATGCCCCCACGCACCCGCTCCGTCGTCGAGGCCCAGGCGTCGGCCGACCAGGGCGCCGTGGACCAGCGCTACCTGGTCGGAGGGCTGGTCCGGGGGCTGGAGCTGCTCCGGTGCTTCGACGATCAAAACGGCGCCCTCTCGCTGGCCGAGCTGGCGCACCGGGTGGGCGCCACCCGATCGAGCGTGTTCCGCTTCGTCTACACGTTGGAGCACCTGGGGTACCTGCGCCGGGATCCGGCGACCAAGCGCTATCAGCTGACGGCCCGGGTGCTGGAGCTGGGATACCGCGCGCTGGCCGCGCTCGACCTTCCCCAGCTCGCCCAGCCCTACCTGGAACGCCTGCGAGACCAGACCAACGGCTCGGCGCACCTCGGGGTGCTGGACGACGCCCACGTCCGTTACGTGGGACGAGCGGCCAGCCGGCTCACGTTCGCGAGCACGATCCAGATCGGCTCCGCGCTCCCTGCCCACGCCACCGCCATGGGCAAGGTACTGCTGGCCTGGCGCGACCCGTGCTGGCTCGAGGACTGGCTGAGGCGGCATCCACTCCAGGCCTTCACCGAGCGGACCCACACCGACCGCGACGCCCTCCTGCGCGAGCTGGATGGCATCCGCGAGCGAGGGTATGCGGTGTCCAGGGGGGAGTACGAGCTGGGGATCGAGGCGGTGGCGGCCCCTCTGATGGGTGCAGGAGGTGAGGTCGTGGCAGCCATCAACGTGAGCGGGCCCGAGTCGCTGGCGCGGGAGGGGCGGCTGGAGCGGGTCCTAGTGCCGGTGCTACTGGAGACGGCCCACGAGCTCTCCGCCGCGCTGGGGTGGCGCCGATGAGCTCCGCGCCGATCGCCATCTCCCACCTGGACCACGTCGAGCTGACGGTGCCCGACCTGGCCCTGGCCGTGGACTTCTACACTCGGGCTTTGGGGCTGGCGCTGACGGGGGAGATAGATGGCTGTGTCTGGCTGTCGGTGCGTCCCGGGGCGGCAGCCATCGTCCCGCGCCACGACGTGGTGGTCCGCGAGGAGAGTCGGGCCGCCCTCCACCATGTCGCCTTCGGTTGCCCGGACCCGACCGCCCTGGAGCGTACGCTGGCCGAGGTCCAGCGTCGTGGCGTCGCCGTGGAGCCGGCGGACGGTGATGGTGCTCGCCTCCGCGACCCGGCCGGGACCCTGGTCGAGCTGGTGGTTGCCCGGCCCCTCGTGCCCCGCCCGCCGGGCGCGGCACCCTTCGAGGCCGTCAAGCTGGGCCACGTGACCATGCAGAGCCCCGACCCCTGCGAGCAGGAGGAGTTCTGGCGCACCCGGCTCGGCTTCCGGCTGTCAGACCAGATCGGCCACGACTTCTACTGGCTGCGCTGCAATCGGGACCACCACACCATCGCCTTCTCCCGGGGAGAGCCCGCGGGCCCGCATCACGTTGCCCTCGAGCTCGGCTCTTGGGAGGACATCAAGCTCGCCTGCGACCACCTGGCCGGCCAGGGCTGTCCAATCGAGTTCGGTCCCTGCCGGCACGGGCCGGGCAACAACGTCGCAATCTACGTCCGGGACCCCTTCGGGATGCGCTGGGAGCTGTTCAGCGAGCTGGAGCGGATCGACGACGACGAGGCGTGGACCCCGCGGCGCTGGGAGGGCGGCCGGCAGAACACGGTCAACCTCTGGGGGCCGCGGCCTTCCGAGAGCTACTACCGGTGAGGGGGGACCACATGACGATCTCCATCGGCCGACCGACCGAGACGGGGCCGCGGGATGGTCTGGGCGCCCGCCTGGCGGCCCGCGTGGACATCGACGCTGGCAGCCTCCCGGCCTTCGTCTTCAACGACCGCGAGGTCTACGAGCGGGAGCTGGGTGCGATCTTCGGCCGCTGCTGGCTCATGGTGGCGCACGTTAGCGAGATTCCGGAGCCCGGCGACTACGTGACCCGGACCATGGGGACCAGCCCGGTGATCGTGGTTCGGGACGAGAAGGGTGAGGTCCAGGTCTTTCTCAACGCCTGCCGGCACCGGGGCATGCGGGTCTGCCGGGCGGACCTTGGCAACGCCTCTCACTTCCGCTGCCCCTATCACGGTTTCACCTACAAGAACAGCGGCGAGCTGGTCGGCGTCCCCTTCCAGAAGGCCGCCTACGGCGACATCCTTGACCGCCAGCGCCTGCGTCTGCTGTCCGCCCGCTGCGCGGTGTCCCACGGCCTCGTGTTCGCCACTTGGCATCCGGACGCGCCGACCCTGGAGGAGTACCTGGGTCATTTGGGCTGGTACTTGGACCTCTACTTAGGCCGGGCGGAGATGGAGGTGTTTGGTCCCCCCCAGCGCTGGGAGATGCCCACAAACTGGAAGATCCCGGCCGAGAACGGTGCCTCCGACGCCTACCACACCGCTCACACCCATGCCTCGCTGCCCAAGATCGGCCTCATCGTTGGTGGGAGCAAGTTTGCCGAGGCTGGTTATCACGTCCACGCCGGCAACGGCCACGGCCTCGGCCTCGGCATGCCCACCGACGAGTTGGTCTTCCCCTCGGAGATGCTGGACGAATACCGGCGGCGGCTGCGGCCAGAGCAGTTCCAGACTCTTATCCAGGTCAAGAACAGCCACTGCACGCTCTTCCCCAACCTGACCTTTGTGCTCTCCTCGGCCCGCCTGGAGGGAGAGATCGTTTCCCACCTCAACATGCAGCTCTGGCAGCCCCGAGGGCCGGACCGCACCGAGGTCCTCTCTTGGGGCCTGGTCGAAAAGGACGCCAGTCCGCGCTGGAAGGAGCGCGCCCGGCGCCACTACATCATCACCTTCGGCGCTTCCGGGGTCTTCGAGCAGGACGACGCCGAGAACTGGATGGACATCACCCGCAATTGTGGCTCCCCGGTCGCCCAGAGTCTCGACTTCCTGTACCTGCAGGGCCTCGGCCGCCAGCCGGCGACCGATTTCCCGGGGCCTGGGGAGGTCTATCCGAGCAAGTACTCGGAGAACAACGCCCGCGCCTTCTACCGGCGCTGGCTGGAGCTGATGTTGCATGACGACTGAGCTGGCGACCGACCCCCGGCTCTGGATCGAGGTCCACGCCTGGCTCGACCACGAGGCCGAGCTGCTCGACGAGGGTCGCTTCCAGGAGTGGCTGGAGCTCATCACTGAGGACGTCTGCTATGGAATGCCGGTGCGGCTGACCCGGGAGCGGGGGGCTGCGGACTCCCATCGCGGCAACCAGTACTTCCTCGAAAACGCGGCGACGCTGCGGCTCCGGGTGGAGCGCCTGGCCACCGAGTTCGCCTGGGCCGAGGACCCGCCGTCCCGCACCCGGCGCTTCGTGACCAACATCCGGGTCCAGCCCGACCCGGAGGGCGTGCGCGTCCGCAGCTACCTGCTGGTCTTCCGCAACCGAGGCGACGACGCCGGCCAGGAATGGCTCTCGTGCGAGCGTCGGGACCTTCTGCGCCCGACGCCGGCCGGGCTGCGGCTGGCCCGCCGGGAGATCTGGATCGACCAATCGATCGTCGGCTCCCGCAACCTGGCCATCTTCCTGTGAACGTCGAGCATCCAGCGTCGACGGCTCTTGAGTCTGGGGAGACGGCCGATCACGAGTTCGAACTGGCCAACGAGTTCGCAACCGTGCGCGTCCGGCGGGTGCGGACCCGCAACGGAGTACGGCTGGAGATCAGCTCGCCCCGCCTGGGCCGGGTCATCCGACTCGATCCTTTGGCTCTGGAGAGCCTGACCTGGCAGACCATGGAGACCTTCTCGGGCTTCCTCCGCGAGCCCTTCGGCCCCGACCAGGAGGAGCAGGAGGATGCCTGAGCGACAGTCTCCCTCCCCCTCAGAGGAGGCGGCCAGGGCCGAGGGCGCCCCGCTGGCGCCGGTGGGGGACGACGCCGTGGGCCGGGCGGCGGCCAGGACGCTCCGCCGGAGGCCGCCTCCCCGCACCAGCCCCGCCCAGCGTCTGGCTGGCGGAGGCCGCCTGGCCGGCAAGGTCGCCCTGGTCACCGGCGGCGCTAGCGGGATCGGCCGGGCGGTCGTCGAGGGCCTTGTCGGGGAGGGTGCCCGGGCGGTGGTGATCGACCTCTCGGAGTCCGGACTCGGCACCCTGCGTGCGGAGCTTGGGGAGACGGTGCGCACGGTCCGCGGCGACGTCCGGGAGGTGGCCACCCACGAGCGCGGGGTGGCGACCTGCCTGGAGGCCTTCGGCCGCCTCGACGTCCTCGTCCCCAACGCCGGCGTCTTCGACGGCTTCCTGCGCCTCGAGGACCTCTCCCTGGAGGCCCTGGAGACGGGCTTCCGGGAGATCTTTGACGTCAACGTCAAGGGCTACCTGCTGGCGGTCAAGGTCGCCCTGGAGCCCCTGCGTCGGGCTCGTGGCTGCGTGATCTGCACCGCCTCCACGGCCAGCTTCCACCCGGCCGGTGGCGGCCCCCTGTACACCGCCAGCAAGCACGCCGTGCTGGGCCTGGTCCGCCAGCTCGCCCACGAGCTGGCGCCCGAGGTCCGGGTCAACGCCGTGGCCCCGGGGGGAACCATGACCGAGCTGGCCACCGCCCCCAGCCTGCGCGGCCTCGACGACCGCCGGGGCAGCCCCGAGGAACGGCGGGCTCGGATCGAGCAGCGGAACCCGCTCCGCCTGGCCCAGCGGCCCTGCGACCACGTGGGTGCCTACGTGCTCCTGGCCTCCGACGAGTCCCGGGCCATGACCGGCACCGTCATCGCCAGCGACGGCGGGATTGGCGTCAAGGGGTAGAGGGGTGGACCTCGAGCTCCGCGGCCGGGTCGCTCTGGTCACCGGGGGCAGCTCGGGGATCGGCCTGGCCACGGTGGTGCGCCTCTTGGAGGAGGGAATGAGGGTGGCCACTTGCGCCCGCGACGGCGGACGGTTGGAAACGGCGCTGGCCGGGATCGGGCGCCCCGACGTCACCTGGGGCAGGCCCTGCGACGTCCGCGATCCGGTGGCCATGGAGGGCCTGGTGGCTGGGATTCTGGAGCGCTGGGACCGGCTCGACCTGCTGGTCTGCAATGCCGGCGCTTCCCGCATGCGGACGGTGGCCGAGGCCGAGGCAGACGAGTGGCGAGATGAGCTGGAACTCAAGTTCTTCGGCGTCCTCAACCCGCTGTGGCCGGCGCTCCCGGCGCTTCGGGCGAGCCGGGGCGCGGTGGTGATCGTGAACGCCCTGCTCGCTCGCCAGCCCGAGAGCCGGCTCGGCCTGACCTCGGCGGCCCGGGCCGGGCTGCTGAACCTGGCCCGCACCCTCTCCCACGACCTCGCCCCCGAGGTCCGGGTCAACAGCCTCTTGCTGGGGCTCATCGAGTCCGGTCAGTGGCGCCGGCGCTACCGGGCATCGGGCAGCAACCTCTCCGAGGAGGCTTGGCTGGGCGGAATTGCGGCCGACCGCGGCATCCCCCTGGGCCGGCTGGGGCGCCCCGAGGAAGTGGCGGACGCCATCGCCTTTCTCGGCTCCCCGCGGGCCTCGTACATTACCGGCGCCGCCCTGGAGATTGCCGGCGGCCAGGGGAGGCAGCCTTGACGGGCGGCGAGGCGGTGGTCTCGGTTCTGGCCCAGGCCGGGGTCGAGGTGGCCTTCGGAGTGGTCAGCATCCACAACCAGCCGATCTTCGATGCCCTGGGCAGGTCTTCGATCCGGCTGGTGCCCAGCCGGACCGAAGCAGGGGCGGTCAACATGGCCGACGCCTTCGCCCGGACCTCGGGCGGGGTGGGGGTGGCGATGACCTCGACCGGGACCGGCGCCGGCAACGCTGCCGGCGCACTGGTGGAGGCGCTGTCCGCGAGTTCCCGGGTTCTCCACCTGACTGGGCAGGTCGAGAGTCGCTACCTGGACCGCGGCTGCGGCTACATCCACGAGACCAAGGACCAGCTTGGCATGCTGCGAGCGGTCTCCAAGGTGGCGCTGCGGGCGCGGCCAGGCCAGGTAGCGGGGACGGTGGCTGAAGCGCTGGCCGAGCTGCGTCGCTTTCCCCAGGGGCCGGCCAGCGTCGAGATCCCGATTGACCTCCAGCGGACCGAGGATGCACCCGTGCGGCTGGCCCTCGGCGAGCCCGAGCGGCGGCCGCCCGATCCCGACCGGCTTCGCGAGGTGGTGGGCCTGCTGCGAGCCGCCCGCCGCCCCCTGGTCTGGGCGGGGGGCGGAGTCCTGGCCGCCGGCGCCGAGGCCGCTCTGGGGCACCTGCTCGAGCGCTGGGGCGCCGGCCTCCTGACCAGCAACGCCGGCCGCGGCTGCCTCTCCGAAGAGCACCCACGCTGTGTGGGGAACTTCGGCACCTCGCCGGCGTTGGCAGAGCTGTGGCGCCGCTGCGACCTCCTGCTCAGCCTGGGTACCCGCTTCCGGAGCCAGGAGACCGCGGGCTACCGCCTCCCGGTTCCCGCCCTCCACGTCCAGGTGGATTGCGATCCGGCGCGCATCGGGGCCTGCGTGCCGGTCAGCCATCCTCTGGTCGCCGACGTCCGGCTGGCTCTGGAGGCCATGCTCTCCGAGCTGGGCGAGGCGGCGCCTGAGCCGGGCTGGTCCGATGAGGTGGCGGCCGCCGGCGCCGAGGCTCGGCGCGGGCTGCGGGCGGGGCTGGGGCCCTACGAGGCGATGGTCGACGAGCTGGCAGCCCGGCTCCGCCCGGACGATGTGGTGGTTCGCGACGTGACCGTCGCCTCCAGCCTGTGGGGCAACCGGCTGCTCCCCATCCGGCGGCCGCGCACGAACGTCTTCCCGCTGGGCGGGGGCATCGGGCAGGGCTTGGCCATGGCGATCGGGGCCAAGCTGGCGGTGGCCGGCCAGGGCCGTCGGGTGCTGGCGATGGTCGGAGATGGCGGGCTGGCCGCCAACCTGGGCGAGCTGCGCACCGCGGTCCAGGAGCGGGCCCCGCTCACGCTGCTGGTCTTCGACGACGCCGGCTACGGCGTGCTGCGGAGCCTCCAGGACGCCCGCTACGGCGGCCGCCGGGTGGGCGTCGACCTACTCGCCCCCGACTTCCCGCTGCTCGCCCGGGCCATGGGCTGGCAGGCGCGGAGGGTGGAGACGGCCCGGGACTTCGGGCCGGCGCTGGCCTGGGCTTTGGAGGCACAGGACAAGGGCAGCTCGGCCATGGTGGTGCTGGATCTGGTGGCCATCGGGCCGCTGGCGCGCCCCTTCCTGCCGCCCGACTGAGGGGCGGCGGATTCATTGGGAGGAGACGACATGGAAGCAGTCGGTCCCAAAGCGGCGTCGGGGAGGGCCACCGGTGCCCGCGCTCGTCGGGCGGTCTGGGGGGCGTTCCTGGCCTTCTTCGTCGACAACTACGACATCTTCCTGCCTGTGATCGCCCTGGCTCCCGCGATCGCGTACTTCATTCCCACCCGAATGCCCCCCGCCACCGCCGCCATCGTGGCCAACCTCATCTTCGCCACCACCCTGATCGGCCGTCCCCTCGGCGCCTTCGTCTTTGGCCACCTGGCCGACACCCTGGGCAGACGGCGGGGGGCCATCGTGTCGGTGGCCGGCTTCGGCGTCATTACGCTGGTGATCGCGCTGCTCCCCGGGTACGCCCAATGGGGTATGGCAGCGACCGCCGTGTTCATCGTTCTGCGGCTCATCGACGGCATCTTTTTGGGCGGGGAGTACACGGCCGCCACTCCGCTGGCCATGGAGTACGCGCCCAAGGAGCGGCGCGGCCTGCTGGGTGCAGTGATCCAGAGCGCCGCTTCCCTGGGCACGGCGGCCATCTCCCTGGTGACCCTGCTGGTTCTCTTCGTCTTCCCGGCCGGCGGCCCCCGCTCCCCGTACGCGATCATCGGCTGGCGAATCCCCTTCTTCGTGGGCGCGGCCATGGCCTTCGCGCTCGCCTTCTACTACCAGCGCACGGTCGACGAGTCCGAGCTCTGGCGGGCCGCCAGGCGGACCGATGCCCCCCTCCGCTCCTTGTTCAGCGGCGCCAACCTGCGGACGTTCGCACAGGTCTTCGTGCTCATGAGCGGGTTCTGGCTCTCGCTGAACGCCACCCTCTCCGTGCTCCCCGGGCTACTCGCGTCGCGGATGGGCGTGAAGGGCAGCACCCTCACCTTCGCACTGGTCGTGGCCTACCTGGCCCTCGCGATCGTCTACGTCGGCGCCGGAGCGCTGAGCCAGCGCATCGGGCGCCGGGCCTACCTCATGGGCGCCAGCCTCACCAGCTTGGTGCTGGGGACCAGCTTCTACTTCCTGCTGCTCCACACCGGGCCGCGGACGCTGCTCCCAGTGGTGGTCCTGACCACGATCGTGGTGGTGCTGATCACCGCCCCGGGCGCCCTGAGCGCCGTGTACCTCAACGAGCGCTTCAAGACCGAGATCCGGGCCTCCGGCTTCGGCCTTGGCTACAGTCTGGCCATCGTACTGCCGTCTTTCTACGCCTTCTACCAGTCGGGGCTATCTGCGCTCATGCCGTTCATCTACACGCCCCTGGTCCTGGTCGGGGTGGGCGCCCTGCTGATCCTGGCCGGCGCCGCTTGGGGACCCGAAACCAAGGACGTGGACTTCGCGGCCGGCTCCACCGGACCGGCGTCATAGCCGGCGGTCCTGAGTCCAGTCCAAAACAAGGAAGATGTCCGACGCCGTCGAACAGCTGATCGAGCGTGTGTTCGTCGAGGGATATCGTCAAGAGTTTTGGATTGGCCGCGGGTAGAGCGTGGTGCTCTCCGGTCGTCGCGCTCGACTGCGAAGTGCCTGCGCGGATCGCGTGAGCGCGACGAAGCGACCTGGCGGGATTGTCACGATAGCTGCTCCAGCAGCTCCGAGCGGATCATGGGCTCGTCGTAGCTCGTGCAGGTGACGGCAACACCGAGTCGGCGGGCGAAGCGGAGACAGCTCTCACCGCGCTGCTCGTTGAGGAGCCGCTCGCCACAGCTGCCGCACTCGTAGAGGGCATCGGGACGGTGAGCGCCAGGGGGCGCCGGGACCACGAGCCGTTGACGCCGAGCCCGGAAAGCAGCCTGCGGGCAGGTGGCGTCGCGGTGCCGCCTGGGGCGACTGGTGCCCTCGTCCTCGTTGCCGCCGAACCGGCAGACGCGCG
>DASRBU010000284.1:0-3369 GCA_035653475.1 Candidatus Dormiibacterota bacterium
CTACGAGATCTTCCCCAACCTGCGGGACCGCCGCCGCAACCGGGGCGGGGAGCTGTCGGGAGGCGAGCAGCAGATGCTGGCCATCGGTCGGGCGCTGATGACCAACCCCCGCATCCTGCTCATGGACGAGCCCTCGGAGGGCCTGGCGCCGGTCATCGTGGAGCGGGTGGAGGAGGTGATCCGCAGCCTGCGCGGCCAGCGCCTCTCGATCCTGCTGGTGGAGCAGAACTACCGGGTCGGGGTCGGCTCCGCCGACCACGTCTACATCCTCTCCAAGGGCGTGGTGGTCTGGGAGGGCAGCCCCGGGGATCTGGAGGCGAACGAGGACGTCAAGCACACCTACCTGGGGGTCTAGCCGGTGGAGCAGAGGACCCTGGGAGGGCTGCGCGTGTCCGCTGTCGGCCTGGGCTGCATGGGCATGTCGGGGATCTACGGCCGGGTCCCGGAGGCGGAGGCGGTGGCCACCGTCCACCGCGCCCTGGAGCTGGGGGTGACCCTGCTCGACACCTCGGACATGTACGGCGCCGGGCAGAACGAGGAGCTGCTGGGCCGGGCCCTGCGCGGCCGCCGGGAACGGGCGGTGGTGGCCACCAAGTTCGGCCAGGTGACGGGGCCGGACGGGCGCCCGGCCGGGGTGGACGGCAGCCCGGCCTACGTCCGCCGGGCCTGCGAGGCCAGCCTGCGCCGGCTCGGCACCGACCACATCGACCTCTACTTCCAGCACCGAGTGGACCCCCGGGTGCCGATCGAGGAGACGGTCGGGGCCATGTCCCGTCTGGTGGAGGAGGGCAAGGTGCGCGCCCTCGGCCTCTGCGAGGCCGCCCCCTCGACCCTGCGGCGGGCCCACGCCGTGCACCCCATCGCCGCCCTCCAGACCGAGTACTCGCTCTGGTGGCGGGAGCCGGAGCTGGAGCTGATCCCGACCTGTCGTGAGCTGGGCATCGGCTACGTGGCCTACAGCCCCCTGGGCCGGGGTCTGCTCACCGGCCGCATCCGCGGCCGGGAGGACCTGGCCGAGGACGACCGTCGTCGGCAGCACCCCCGGTTCGCCGAGGACGCCCTGCCCGTCAACCTGGCCCTGGTGGAGCGGCTGACGGCGATCGCCGCGGAGCGGGGCTGCACGCCGGCCCAGCTCGCCCTGGCCTGGATCCTGGCCCGGGGCGAGGATCTGGTCCCGATCCCGGGGGCGGCGCGGCGCACCCACCTGGAGGAGAACGCAGCCGCGGTCGAGATCGAGCTGAGCGCCGAGGACGTGCGCCGTCTCGACGCGGAGGCGCCGCTGGGCGCCGGCGCCGGCGCCCGCTACGACGAGCGCTCGTTGCGACACCTGCAACCGGCTACCGAGGGAGGTTCTCGAGAGGAGTGAAAGGATGATCGGATCCAGTCGAGCCCGCGGGGTCCTGGCCGGGCTGCTGAGCCTGGGACTGGTGGCCGCCTGCGGCGGCGCCAGCAGCCAGGGCGGCGCCAGCGCCTCGCCCATCAAGGTGGGCTACGAGGTCCCCTTGACCGGCAACTTCGCCGCCAACGGGCAGGACGAGGAGAACGGCTTCAAGCTCGGGTTGAAGGACTTCGGCGACACCGTGAACGGCCACAAGATCGTGCCCATCTTCGCCGACACGGCCGCCGATCCCAACCAGGCGCTCTCCGTGGCCCACCAGCTGGTCGAGAACCAGGGCGTGCAGATCTTCGAGGGACCGCTCGCCGCCAACGAGATCGCGGCCGTGTCCGCCTACCTCGGGCCCCGGGGCATCCCCACCGACGACCTGTCCATGTGCTCCGCCATCCAGCTCGACTACTACGTCAAGTTCAACAACGGTCTCAGCTCGGGCTGGGCCTGCAACCAACCCGCGATCATGGCCGCGGACTGGGCCTATAACGACATGCACTGGCGGCACATCGTCACCGTGGGCCAGGACTTCGCCTTCGGCTGGCTGGTCGACGGGGGGTTCGCCGCCGCCTTCAAGCAGCTGGGCGGGACCATCGACAAGATGATCTGGTTCCCCAACACGACCACCGACTTCAGCCCCTACGTGTCCCAGATCCCGACCAACACCGACGCCGTCTACGCCGAGGTCTCGGGCCAGGTCGCGGTGCGCTTCACCCAGGCCTACTACCAGTTCGGGCTGAAGAGCAAGGTCCCGCTCTTCGGGATCACCCAGATGACCGACTACTCGGCGCTGCCCTCGGAGGAGCCGGCCGCGGTCCTGGGCCTGCACACCGGGGCCCAGTACTGTGACGGCATCCCGACCTCGGAGAACCAGAAGTTCGCCAACGAGTACAAGGCCGCCTACGGCACCTATCCCGGCTACTACTCCGACGCCGGCTACACGAAGGCCCGGCTGCTGGTCGCGGCGCTGAAGAAGCTTCACGGCGACGTCTCCAACAAGAAGGCGGTCGTCCAGGCGCTGCGGACCACCCCCATCGTCTCCGCCCGCGGCCCGGTCAAGCTGAGTGGCCCTCCCGCCTACTCGCCGATCCAGGACATCTACATCTGCCAGGTGCAGCAGGTGAACGGGGAGCTGCGCAACGTCCCCATCAAGACCTACAAGAACGTGCCGCCCTGGGGGATCCTGTCTCAGAGCAAGTGGGTCGAGGAGTTCAAGCACGACAGCGCCGCCCGTCCGACGCCGTAGGCTCGCCGGGGACGGGGAGGGATGCGGTCGCACGACCATCCCTCCCTTCCCCGGACCGGGGCTCCGGCCGGGCGAGCCGAAGCGGGGTGAGCTGAAGGAGGAGAAGGCGATGCGCGGACGTCGGGCCCATCTCCGATCGTCGCCGCCCAGGAGGGCCGGAGCGGCCCGCTGGGCCGGCTGGCTGGCCGCGGTCCTGGCGGCGGGGCTGGCGGGGGCCTGCGGCAACGCCGGCGGCGCCGCCTCGGCGACGCCGATCAAGATCGGCTTCGTGCTGCCGCTGTCGGGCACGGTGGCGGCCAACGGCCAGGACGAGCGCGACGGCTGGAACCTGGGCCTCAAGGACGCCGGCAGCGTGATCGACGGTCACCGCATCCAGACCATGTTCGCCGACGGGGCGGCCGACCCCACCACCGCCCTCACCGTCACCCACCAGCTGGTCGAGAACCGGGGCGCCCAGCTGCTGGTGGGGCCGATCGCGGCCAACGTCGGGCTGGCGCTCCGCGGCTACATCGCCTCCCGGGGCATCCCCACCGTCTACATGTCGGCCTGCTCGGACGAGCTGGCGACCTCGGAGAAGACCCCCAACCTGATCCTTACCGGCTGGACCTGCGACCAGCCCTCGCTCCCCTTCGGCACCTACGTCTACCAGAAGCTGGGCTACCACCACATCACCACCATCGGGCTGGACTTCGCCTTCGGCTGGCAGGTGGTGGGCGGCTTCCTCAAGACCTTCGAG
>DASRBU010000285.1:0-6750 GCA_035653475.1 Candidatus Dormiibacterota bacterium
ACGGACGAGATCGTGGTCGAGGGGGTGGACCGGCTGCGCGGCGTCGAGCATCGCGTCATCCCGGACTACCTCGAGGCCGGGACCTACGCCATCGCCGCCGCGGCCGTCGGGGGGGAGGTGGTGCTGGAGGAGGGGCCAGCCCAGGATCTGCCCTCGGTGCTGCTGAAGCTCCAGGAGGCGGGGGCGACGGTCGAGGCGGACGGCGGGTCGATCCGGGTCCGGCGTGATCCGACGCAGCCGCTTCGGGCCGTGGACATGTGCACCTACGCGCATCCCGGCTTCCCGACCGACCTCCAGCCTCAGTACCTGGCGCTGATGACCCAGGCGGAGGGGACCACGATCATCTCCGAGTACCTGCACGACAACCGCTTCCAGCACGTGACCGAGCTGATGCGGATGGGCGCCCGGATCACCGTGCAGGGCCGCGACGCCTTCGTGCGGGGGCCGGCCCGGTTGCACGGCGTCGACGTGGTGGTGCCGGACATCCGCTCCGGCGCGGCTCTGGTGATCGCCGCCCTCTGCGCCCGGGGCACGACCGAGATCGGGGAGGTCTGGCACATCGACCGCGGCTACGAGGACATGCCGGGCAAGCTCCGCTCCCTGGGCGCGGAGATCGAGCGCCGGTCGGCGGTGCTGGCCCGCGAGCCCTCCCGATAGGCGGGTCGGTGGTGCGCCGGTCAGCGCCGGCCCGGTCGCCCGCTCCCTCCCGGCGGGAGGCGGCCGCCCGGCGAGGCGGACCCGACCTCCGGATCCGACCTTCCCGCGGCCGTTCCCGTCGTCTATAAACGAACCGTCTCGACGGGTGTTGGCGAAGAAGATCGGGATCGATCTGGGATCGTCCAGCGTCCGCGCCTACGTGAGGGGCGAGGGCGTGGTGGTGGACGAGCCCTCGGCCGTGGCGCTGGAGCGCGGCAGCGCCCGGGTCGTGGCCATCGGCCGCGAGGCGGCCGAGCTGTTGGGGCGAGCCCCGGCCCACCTGGACGTGGTCCGTCCGGTGCGGGCGGGCACGATCGCGGACCTCGGCGCCTGCGAGCGGATGCTGAAGTACCTGATCCAGCGGGTGGGCGGTCGGCAGCGCTGGTTCAAGCCCGAGGTCGTGTTCTGCGTGCCCTCCGCCGCCGGTGGCATCGAGCGCCGGGCCATGGCCGAGGCGGCCGTCGCCGCCGGCGCCCGGCAGGCGTGGCTGATCGACGCTCCCCTGGTGGCCGCCCTGGGCGCCGGCCTGTCCGTGGCCGAGCCGCCGGCCCACCTGATCTGCGATCTGGGCGGGGGGACGGTCGAGGTGGCGGTCGTCTCCCGGTCCAGCCTGGTGGTCGCCCACACCGAGCCGGTGGGCGGGTCGCGGCTCGACGCCGCCATCGTCGCCCACGTCCGGCTGCGGCACGGCCTGGAGATCGACGAGGTGGCGGCCGAGGAGGCCAAACGGGTGGCCGGGACGGCGGAGCCGGTGGAGCGGCCGCTGCCGGTCACCCTGGCCGGGAAGGACGCGGCCGAGGGCCGGCCCCGGCTGGTGACCATCGCCTCCGAGGATCTGGTCGAGGCGCTGCGGGAGCCCCTGGCCGGGCTGACGGCGGCCATCCGGCGTGGGCTGGAGCAGATCCCGGAGCGGTACGTGGCCGAGATCGAGCCCGCAGGGATGCTGCTCACCGGGGGCGGAGCCCTGCTGCGGGGCCTGGACCGGTACCTGACCCGGCAGCTGGGCCTGCGGGTGCGGGTCGCCCCCGATCCCCGGACCTGCGCCGTCCGGGGCACCGGCCGTGCCCTCGGCGAGCTGGAGGTGGTCCAGCGTCGCCAGATCTACCTGGCGTGAGCCCTGGGGATCGGGCCCGGGGGGAGGGCGCCCGGCTGGGGCCGGCTCCGGAGCCGGCCGGGGAGGAGCCGCCGGCCGGCCTCCACCTCGCGGTCGACGGCAGCGGCCTCGCCCGTCCGCTGGCCGGGATCGGGACCTACACCGCCGAGATCCTGCGGGCGCTCGCCGCCGAGCGGCCGAGGAGCCGCTTCACCGTCTACGCCACCTCCGGCATCGACCTGGGCCACCCGGCGCTGACCGTGCGCCGGCCGCCGACCGTCCGTCTGGTGGGCCGTCACCTCCTCTGGCCCGCTCACCTGCGCCGTCTGGGCGCGGACCTCTACTTCGGTCCGGCCGGCCAGCTGCCCCTCGCCGGAGTGGGCATGCCGGCCGTCCTCACCGCCCACGACATGACCATCTACCGGCATCCGGAGTGGTTCCCCGGCGGCCAGACGCTGGCGGTGCGGGTCGTCGTCCCGCGCTCGATGCGCCGTGCGGCGGCGGTCATCGCCGTCTCGACCAGCACCGCCCGGGACGTGGCCGAGCTGTTCGGGCTGGAGCCGGAGCGGCTGGAGGTGATCCCGGAAGGGGTGGCGGCGCGCTATCGTCCCCTCCCGCGCTGGCAGCTGGAGGAGGTCCGGGCTCGGCTCCGTCTGCCGGACGGGTTCATCCTCTTCGTGAGCACGATCGAGCCGCGCAAGAACCTGGAGACCTTGCTGGAGGCCTGGTCCCGGATGCCGGACCGCCGGCCCCTGGTCGTGGCCGGCGGCTGGGGCTGGCGCTACGAGGCGGTGCGGGCACGGTTGGAGCGGATGGGTCCCGACCTGGTGCAGCTGGGCCCGGTGCCCAGCCAGGAGCTGCCCGCGCTCTACAACCTGGCCACCTGCCTGGCCCATCCCGCCTGGTACGAGGGCTTCGGCCTCACCCCCCTCGAGGCCATGGCCTGCGGGACGCCGGTGGTGGTGTCCAGCTCCTCCTCGCTGCCCGAGGTGGTGGGCGAGGCCGGACTGCTGGTGGACCCCGGGGACGTCGACGGATGGGCGGAGGCCCTGGGCCGGGTGTGCGACGACGCCGGCCTCCGCGCCGACCTGCGGCGCCGGGGGCTGCGGCGGGCGGCGGAGTTCACCTGGGAGCGCGCCGCCGCGCGTACCTGGCGGGTGATCGAGCGCGTGGTCGGGGCGGGGCGGTAGGCCGCCTCCGCGGTCGAGGCCACCGGCCGTGGTCCCGGGCCGGCCAGCTCGACCAGAATGAGGCGATGAAGGTTGGGGTGCGACTGCCGACGGACTTCGCCGACGTGGCCGAGTTCCTGGCCGACGCGGCGGCCTTCGACGCCGCCGGCGCCGACTGGCTGTGGGTCGATGGAACGCCGGTCGAAGCGCCGGTGCTGCTGGCAGCGGTGGCCGCGGTCGCCCCGCGAGCCCACCTGGGAGCGCACCTGGGGCAGGGTTCCGACTGCTCGGAGGCGTGCCTGGCCGGGATGCTGCGGGCCCTGGAACGGGTGGCGCGGGGCCGACGGGTGGTGGTCCTCCGGGGCGAGCTTCCGCCCGCGGTGGATCTGCCCGGCTCCCAGGCCGGCGAGGTCGACCGGCGGCTGTTGGTGCCCGCGCCCGAGAGCCGGGCGGCCTGGGCGGCCAGCCTGGCCCGGGCCGAGGCCATGGGCGTGCAAGGGGTGCTGGTCGAGGCCGGCCCGCGCCTGCTCGACCTGCTGCGGAACCAGGAGCCGGGGGACGGTCGCCCCGACCTGCAGCTGGCCCAAGGTTGAGGGCGCCGGGCCTGCTCCTCCTCACGACGGATCGGGGCCACCCGTGGACCGGGCTCGAGGGCGGCCTCGACCCGGAGCCGGGTGACGAGGTCTCAGCCGAGCCTGCCCGACGAGAGGTTGACGTCGGCGTCCGAGGGCTCATACTGTAGGCAGCCTGACAGCGAAGGCACGCGGAGGGAGACGAGGTGGCAGCGGTCACACGGCGGGAGTTCCTCAAGCTCGGGGCCGCCGGAGTCGGGGCGGTTGGCGTCTCCAGCCTTGGCTTCGATCTGGCCCGCGCGTACAGCGTCAAACAACGCTTGCGCATCGAGGGGGCCGCGCAGTCGGTCTCGGTTTGCCCGTACTGCGCGGTCGGTTGCTCGTTGATCGCCTACACGCGCAAGAACGTCGACGGCTCCACCCAGCTGCTGCAGATCGAGGGCAACCCGGACAGCCCGGTCAACGAGGGCCGGCTCTGTCCGAAGGGCGCCACCTCCCTTCAGCTAGCGGTCTCCAACCGGCGTGTGGATCGCGTTCTCTTCCGCCCGGCCCGGGCCACCCAGTGGCGTGAGATCTCCTGGAACGAGGCCCTCGATCGCCTCGCGTGCCACGTCAAGACCTCGCGCGATCGCACCTTCGTGGCTCAGGACGGCGACGGCAACGTCGTCAACCGCACGGAGGGTATCGCCTTCGCCGGCGGCGCCGCCTTCAGCAGCGAGGAGGGCTACTTCGCCACCAAGCTGATGCGAGGCCTCGGCCTCATCTACCTCGAACAACAAGCCAGGGTTTGACACGGCCCCACGGTGGTCAGTTTGGCCGCCACGTTCGGACGAGGGGCGATGACCAACCACTGGCGCGACATCAAGAACGCCGACCTCATCCTCATCAACGGTGCCAACCCGGCCGAGGCGCATCCGGTCGGGTTCCAGTGGTTCATGCGGGCCAAGCAGGAGCGCGGAGCCAAGATCGTTCACGCCGATCCCCGCTTCTCGCGGACCTCGGCCGTGGCCGACGTCTACCTCCGCATCCGGACCGGCACCGATGTCGCCTACTTCGGCGGTCTGATCAACTACGTCCTCGAGAACAACCTCTTCCACGACGAGTACGTTCGCAACTACACCAACGCGTCCTTCATCGTGAAGGACGGCTACGGCTTCCGGGACGGCCTCTTCTCCGGGTACGATCCGCAGAAGCGGGCTTACGACGTCTCCAGCTGGGGCTACGAGACCGGTCCCGACGGCTTCGCCATGCGCGACCCCACCCTCCAGCACCCGCGCTCGGTCTTCCAGCTCATGAAGCAGCACTACTCACGCTACACGCCGGAGATGGTGGAGCGGATCACGGGGATCCCGCGGGAGCAGTTCCTGAAGGTGGCCCAGATGGTGGGGGAGATGGGGCGTCCGGACAAGGTGATGACGATCGTTTACGCGGTCGGCCTCACCCACCACACCACCGGCTCTCAGCTGATCCGTTCCGGAGCCGTGCTGCAGCTGCTGCTGGGCAACGTGGGCCGGCCCGGCGGGGGCATGAACGCGGAGCGGGGCCACGCCAACATCCAGGGCAACACCGACCATGCCATCTCCTGGGACATCCTGCCCGGATACCTTCGCGTGCCGGCGCCGGGCCAGCGCAACCTGGACGATTACGTCGCCCAGAGCGCGGCCAAGAAGACCGACCCGCGCTCCTGGAACTTCTTCGGGACCAACTACCGGAAGTTCATGGTCAGCCTGCTCAAGGCCTGGTACGGCGATGCGGCCACGTCCGCCAACGAGTTCGCCTTCCACTTCCTTCCCAAGCCCGCCGCCAACGCCTCCTGGATGTCGATCTACGACCAGGCGCTACGGGGAAAGATGGAGGGCCTGATCCTGTCCGGCATGACCGCGGCCAGCATCGGCCCCGACTCCAACCAGGTGCTGCAGGCGCTCTCCAGGCTGCGGTGGCTGGTGGTGATGGACCCCTTCCCCACCACCAGCTCCGAGTTCTGGCATGCCCCGGGCATGGACCCGACCCGGATCGAGACCGAGGTCTTCCTGCTGCCCACCACCCACTGGATCGAGAAAGACGGCTCCTTCACCAACAGCGGGCGCTGGGCCCAGTGGAAGGAGCAGGTCATCCCCCCGCAGGGTCAGGCCCGCCACGACCACTGGATCCTGGCCGACCTCTTCATGCGAGTGCGCAAGCTCTATCAGACGGAGGGGGGGAAGTTCCCCGATCCCATCCTGAGCCTGACCTTCCCCTACCGCGACCCGACCAGACCCGAGCTGGACGAGATCGCGCAGGAGATCAACGGCAAGGACCTGACCACGGGCACCCGTCTGGCCACCTTCGCCGCCCTCAAGGACGACGGCACCACCACCGCCGGCGACTGGATCTACACCGGCAGCTATCCCGAGGGTGGGAACCTGATGCGGCGCCGGGAGGGGATGCAGGATCCCACCAAGAACGACCCCACCGGGCTCGGCTTCTTCCACAACTGGGCCTGGAGCTGGCCGCTCAATCGCCGTGTGCTCTACAATCGCGCCTCGGCCGATCTCACCGGCAAACCCTGGGATCCGACCCGGCCCGGCATCCAGTGGGACGGCAGCAAGTGGGTGGGCGACGTCCCCGACTACCCGCCCACCATGAACCCCCTCGATCCCAACGCCTACCTGCCCTTCATCATGAACGGCGAGGGGGTGGGACGGCTGTTCAGCAACTCGATGACGGACGGACCCTTCCCGGAGCACTACGAGCCCTTCGAGTCGCCCATCCAGAACCCGCTCCATCCCTCGGTCTCGACCTCGCCGGTGGCGTTCCTCTACGATCGGGCGGCAGGCCGGCCGAATCGTTTCGGGACCGCGTCGGAGTTCCCCTACGTGGCCACCACCTACCGGCTGACCGAGCACGAGCACTACGTGACCCAGCACGTGGAGCTGCTCACCGAGCTGCAGCCGGAAGCCTTCGTGGAGGTCCCCGAGCAGCTGGCTCGGGAGAAGGGGATCAAGAGCGGTGACCGGGTCCGCGTCGTCTCCAAGCGGGGCAAGCTCGAGGTGCGAGCGCTGGTCAGCAAGCGCCTGGGACCGCTGACCGTGGATGGCAAGAAGGTCTACCAGATCGGCATCCCCATCCACTGGGGATACGTGGGCATCAAGACCGGTCAGCACTGGCTGGCCAACGCCCTGACCCCCTTCGTGGGGGACGCCAACGCCCGGACGCCGGAGTTCAAGGCCTTCCTGGTCGA
>DASRBU010000286.1:0-8999 GCA_035653475.1 Candidatus Dormiibacterota bacterium
CGCGATGGCGTTGAGCCCGGAGAGGCAGACCTTGTTGATCGTGATCGCTGGCACCTCGATCGGGATGCCGGCCGCGATCGCGGCCTGCCTGGCCGTGATCTGGCCCGTGCCCGCCTGGAGCACCTGGCCCATGATCACGTATTCGACCTGGGCCGCCTCGACGCCGGCCCGCTCCAGGGCGGCGCGGATGGCGATCGCGCCCAGCTCGACCGCCTTCAACTCCTTGAGGGCGCCGCCGAACTTGCCGATGGGCGTGCGGGCGCCCGCCACGATCACCGACTTGGTCACGGTCCTCCATCGTACGGTCCGCCGGCCCCTGAGGGGTCGCCGCCGCGGCCCGGCGGCATGCGCACCGGTCCGCCCCCGGCCCCATCGCGTGAACCGTGGGGAAGGCCCTCGGCTCGGCCGCGGCTCATCCGGGCCGGCTCATCCCAGATGGAAGGCCTGACGGATCCACGCCTCTTGCGCCGCCACCGCGGTGGCCAGGTTCGCCCCCACCAGGTCGTGGTCGCCCCCCGGGATCCAGAGCAGCCTGGCGGTCACCCCCCGCTGCGCGAGCGCGTCGTACGTGGCCCGGGTCCAGGCCGCCGGGATGGTGTGGTCCGCCGTGCCCTGGACGATCAGCACCGGCGCCTGGCCAGGGGCGAAGTAGTTGCGGGGGGAGAGGTGCCGGTATCCCTGGGGGTCGGTGTCGGGCGTGCCCAGAGTGCCCAGGTCCTCGGGGTGCTGGTCCCACCAGGTGCGCGCGTTGTCAGCCATGTCGCTGCTGATCGGGGCCTGCAAGACCACCGCCCCGATCCGGGGGTCCACCACCATGGCCAGCTCGCAGATGCCGCCGCCGTTGCTGTGGCCCACGCAGGCGATGTGCGAGACGTCGGCCTGGGGCAGCGTCCCGAGCGAGCTGACCAGGTCCAGGGCGGTCACCAGCTCGCCCACGATGGGCGGCAGCCCCGGCGGCCCCGGCCCCGAGCCTGCGTAGCCCGGCCAGTTCGGCGCCACCACCAGGAAGCCGTGGGCGGCCATGGGGTCGCCGAAGATGGCCGAGTCCTGTCCCACCCAGTACCGCTCGGGGGGGATGAACCCGTGCTCGACCAGGACCACGGGGAAGGGACCGGTGCCGTCGGGGATGGCGATGGTGCCGGTCATCACCTGTCCCTCGGCGGGCCAGCTCATCCGGTAGCGGGTGAACCCCTGATCCCGGACCATGACCTCGCCGATCTGGATCCTCCCGCCCGGGTAGGGCCGGGCGCGCAGGGCCTCGACGAAGTAGGGGGGCGGCGCCGGAGTGGAGGCCGGCGCGGGCGAGGGGGACGGGGAGGTGGGGGCCGGCCGGCCGCGGGGGGCCGACGGGCTCGGGGTCGGCCCCTGGCAGGCCAGCAGCCCGACCAGGATGACCAGGATGAGGAGGGCGGTCAAGGTGATCCCCAGGCCGAGGTTCCGCCGTCGCACGTTGTCTCGACTCTACGGGACCTCGTCGGCGACGGCCACCCCGCCGGTGAAGGCGACCCGGACGGCCGGTGGCCGCGGCGCCGACCCCCGCCGGAGCCGCGGGCCGGACCCTCCCCGGCCCGGGTTCAGAGCGAGCCGCCTCGGGCGAGGAACGTGAGCACCGCCATGGCCGCCACGGCCAGGGCCAGTCGGAAGGCCAGGCGCGGGCGCCGAGCACCGGCCGCCGCCACCACCCCGAGGCTGAGCGCGGCCGCCAGGGCCGCGCCTGCGAGCCCGGGCGGCCCGGGCGGGCCGGGGCCGAAGGTCACGGCCGCGTCCGCGGCCAGCAGCAGCGCCGCCGCCAGCGGGGCCGTGGCCAGCTCCCCCAGCAGCTGGGGCAGGCCGCGCTCACCCGTGCGCCGGGCCGTGGCCAGGTCGGGCAGGGCTTGGGCGCAGTGGCCGCCGACGCCGATCGAGGCCCCGGCCACGATCGCCCAGAGGGGCGGCGGGCGGCCGTGGGCGGCGAGGGCGACCGCCACCGGGACCAGCCCGAAGGCCACCAGATAGGGGAGAGGGCTGACCGGGAGGGCCTTCAGGCCCGCGTTGTAGGCCAGGGCCGCGGCCACGGCGGCCAGGTGGGCGGCGGCGAAGCCGGGGCCGGCCGCGAGCGAGAGGGGGACGCAGGCGACCAGGGCCAGGAGGGCGGCACGTCCGACCCGGCCCGGGGTCACCCGGCCGGTGGCGATGGGCTTGTCGCCGCGCCCCGCGGCCAGGTCACGGCCACGGTCCAGGTAGTCGTTGCTCCATCCCACCCCGAGCTGGCCGGCGGCGACCGCGGTCACGATCCAGGCGGTGCGGGCGGCCGCGCCAGCGCCGAGGGCGAGCAGCCCGACCAGGACGGTGACGGTGGCCGCCGCCTCGGGGTGGCAGGCGGCCAGCAGACCTAAGGCACCAGCGCCGGCGCGGGGTCGCCCTCGCCCCTCTCCAGGGCCCACCGTTCCTCCATGGCACGCACGTCCGCCTTCACCGTACGCAGGCCCAGGGCGGCCGCGGCCGCGGCCAGCAGGAGGAGCGGGACCGAGGTCACGAGCAGGGCCAGGGGCAGGCTGTGGAGGTGGTCGGAGAGGAGGCCGACGTCGGCGGTGGAGTGGGAGTCGCCGAGCACGTGGGCGATGAGGAGGAGCATGGCGATCGCACCTGCTCGCAGCCCCGGGGTGACCACGTTCTGGGCCGCGGCGGTGAACGGCGCCTGGTAGAGGTAGACGCAGACCACGGTGAGGAAGAACGCCGGCACGAAGATGGGCACGCCGCCCACCTGCACCGGCCCCAGCAGGGCCACGGCGATGGTGCCGGCGGCGACGACGAAGCCGACGATGCCGACCTCCAGCGGACCCGTCGGCCGGCGGCGCCCGAGGTGGTCGCCGATCCACCCACCGAGCAGGGTGCCGATCAGCCCGCCGGCGACCAGCACGGTCCCCGCAAGCAATCCGGCGGCGCTCAGGGAGAGGCCGAAGCGGCGGCCCAGGACGGTCGGCAGCCAGAAGGCGTTGGCGGCCAGGACGAAGTAGAGCAGGGTGTGGGCGACGATCAGCCAGCGCAGGGTGGGGATGCGCAGCAGGCGCAGGAAGTTGGCGACCGTCGCCTCCCGGGTGCGTCGGAGCCGAGGTCCGACCGCCTCCGCGGCGCCCCGCAGCGGCTCTCGCATCAGGTAGGCCAGCAACGCCAGCGCCAGCCCCGGAACGGCGGCGCAGAAAAAGGCCGTCCGCCAGCCATAGCGGGCGGCGATCAGGCCGCCGCCGGCGAAGCCGGCGGCGATGCCCAGGACGCTGCCGGCGTTCCAGATCGCCATCGCCCGCCCCCGCTGCTCCCGCGGAAAGTGGTCGCCGAGCAGGGAGACGCCGGCGGGGTAGTAGCCGGCCTCACCCACCCCGAGCACGGCCCGGGCGAAGAAGAGCTGGACGTAATTGGCCACCAGGCCGGAGAGCACGGTGGCGCAACTCCACACCGCCACCCCAGTGGCGATCACCGTCCGGCGGAGGCCACGGTCGGCCCAGTACCCGAAGGGGATGGCCCCGATCGCGTAGACGAGGAGGAAGGCCGTCCCCAGCAGGCCGACCTGGAAGTCGGAGAGGTGGAAGTCGCGCTGGATCTGCGGGGCCGCGGCCGAGGCCACCCAGCGGTCGGCGTAGTTGAGGAAGTTGATCGCGACCATGAGCCCGAGGGCATAGCCGGCCGAGCCGCTGCGCACGGCGTCATCATAGGGGCCAGGTCCCGGATCGACGCACCGGACCTCGGGTACCATTACGCCTGCAGGCCGTCCGGCCACGAGCCGGTCTCGTGGGGTGGGTCGGCAACGGGCATGTGGCGAGCCCAACGGTCTGTAAAACCGCCGCGAAAGCTGTGGGGGTTCGACTCCCTCCCGGCCCACCAGCCCCGATCTCGTACTCGTATAGGAGAGCCCCTGCCGTCCCCGCCAGGAGGCCACCTCCAGCTGCCATGGCCTCACGGCTTCGATGTGCCATCCGTGTGCCATCCGCCCACGTCCGCGCCTCAGCCAACATCTGCCCGCGGCCTGATCACCTCCCCCAGGCGCCGGGCCACCTCCCGATCCGCCCCCGGCAGCAGATGACCGTAGGTCCTCAGGGCCAGGGTCTCGTCCGCGTGCCCCAGCCGGGCCGCCACCAGCTTCAGGTCCTTGGTCTCGTGCAGCACCAGCGTGGCCATCGTGTGGCGCAGGGCGTAGAGCACCACCCGCCGCACCCCGGCCCGCTCCAGTGCCCGATAGAGGTGGCGCCGCACCCGCTCCAGGCTATGCGGGTACCCGCGGGCATCGGTGAAGACCAGGTCCAGGTCGGTCCAGGCCGCGCCCGCCCGCTTCGGGAGACCGTGTTGGGGGAACCGTCAGCGTTCCACCCCCAACCGGCTGACGCCATTTTTGACGCCAACCGGCACCGGTCTCGAGTCGGCTCCAGCTTCAGCGCCCGTATCCCACCGCAAGCGCGATGCGGCGGCGGATGTTGCCCAGCTGGTCGTGGGTGATGCGGGATGGGGTCTGGGTGACCCGCTTCATCGAGACGCTGCTCACGTGGTGTGCCAACGCCCAGCAGGTCTGGGAGGCGCCGTTCTCCGGGCTCGGGTCGATCCGCTCGGAGAACGAGGGATAGGCCAGACCCTGGTCACGGGTCAGAGGCACCACCAGCGTGTTCGGATAGGCGTCCGGAAACAGACCGTCGTCCTCCACCACCACCGCCGGTCGGAGCGTGCTCGGCTCGGCCGGCAACGCGCCGCCTCGCCAGTCCACGAGCACGATGCTGCCGGCCGCGGGTCGGCTCATTCGGGCTGGTTGATCGGGGTCCCGATCTCCTCCAGCTCGGCCTGGGCCTCAGGGTGCTGGGCGAGATAGGCCAGGACTCGCTCCCCCTCAGCCCTGATTGCCTCCCGCCGCAGCCTGCGCGCCTCGGATTCGGCCAGCTCACGGACGAACGTGCTCAGCCCCTGTCCGCGCTGCCGGGCGGTCGCCTCCAGGATCGCCCGGTCGTCCTCATTGAGACGAATCGTGAGCGTCTCGGCCTTGTCCACAGCGTACACGGCCACGTAATACGTGACCGTCTTCATAGAACGTGACGGAGCGGATCGTGGTGCATCCCGCCCTCCGGCCCGGGCGGCCGACGTTCGACCCCCGACGCGTGGAGGTGTGCTGGCGGGAGACGGACCGGGCCGAGCGGCGCGCCGGGATGCAGCTGGCGGGGTGAGCCGGAGGCCGCCGGTCGCGATCGCTCAGAGCGGCGACCGGGTGCCGGAGGAGCCCTATTGGACCTGCATTGCTGGCCGGGCCGCGAGGGCAAGTGGGCCGGCGCGGGCTCAGCCAGAAACGAGGCTGAGCCGGGTCCGGGAGGCTAGCCGAGACGGGGCGGCGGACGAGCCGGTCAACGGGCTGCTCGGGTGGAGCGCGACCGGCCCGAGCGCCGCGACCAGCTCCGGGACGACCGACGGCGGCCGGCAGGACCTGCGGCTGCGACGTGGACCGTTCTGGCCGCCCGGATGGGCGAGAAGAGGATGGTCTGGACGCCGGCCGGGGCCGAGCGGATGGGCAAGGTCGTGCCGGCGAGCCAGAACGGCGAGCGGGAGCGCGACCTCAGGGTCCGGCGGGCCAGGACCGGGCGTCGGTTGCCCCCGCTCCCGCCGAGGTGCCGCAACGCGATCGGAGGGCGAGATCCCGCCAGGGCTGCGGGCGAGCTGCCCGGGGATCACCGGCGGTCGCGGAAGCTGCGATTGGCTGGCGGGCGCTTCACCGTCTCACGCAGGCAGGCGGCAGGGTGTCACGCGGGGGAGCGATGGTCGAGCAGGCTGCCCGCATCCTCGGGTCCACACGCACGGACCTCGAGCTGGCGATCATCGAGGAGCGCGAGCGGCACGTGTTCCTGGGAGCTGATCGGCTCGCCCCTGGGCGTCACCCGCCAGACGGCCAACGAGCGCTGGGCACCCGCGGTCGCGGGCTGGTGGGAAGCGCTGCAAGTGCCCTGGCGGCCGGACGAGAGCGGCATGGAGACCTGCGGGCTGTCCGCGTGATCTCTGGGCCGCTCACGGTGCCCCGGTCACTGGCGATCGACCTGGCGCGAGCGCTGGACCCGGCCGCGCTGTCCCGCAGGGGAAGGGCTCCAGGCTGATGCAGCCGGTGGCCTCGGTGGTCGGGGTGGCGCCGCGTCGGAAGCCGCCGACATCGATGGTGATCCGAAGGTTGCTGACCGGCGTTCAGTGACCGACTCCAGGGCGGCCTGGCCACTCAACACAACCTGCTCTGCACGGCGACCGTGACCCTGGCCGGTCCGGTGCCCGGCTCGAGCCCGGCGCACCGCAACGATCAGGAGGTCGTGACGCTCGCCGGCAGTACGGGCTTGCTCTGGCCACCAAGGGATCCACTGGAGACGCGTGGACTGAGCGTCGTGGTTGCCCATAACGATCGGTCCTCCCATGCATCGTCGTTCGTCAGTGCTTCGGTGGTCTGGCTGGAGAACGTCCGAGAATCGGAGTGGCTGGACGAGTTGGAGCGCTGAACGATGGCCTTGGTCCAGAAGCAGATGCGGGCGCTGCAGCAGTTCAGTCGAGGTCGATACGAGGAGGACGAGGTCCGGTGATCCCCACCCCGCCTCAGCTGCGTCCTGGCGGGACCAGATCGGTCTTCGGGTTGGTGGACAGGACCACCGGTGGTCGCGGCGCTTGGGTGAAGTCGAAGTCCTGAGTCAGGTCGCCGAGCACTGGCGAGGCCTCGCGCACGTCTGGACGCGGGTCCGGACGACCGTCGGTCCGAGGATCGAGCCGCTGGCCGTTGAGGAAGTCGTCCTCGATGAACCGCAGGTAGGAGTCGTAGCTCAGCGTCTGGTGATCGAGGTACCCGTGCTTGGCGTAGGGGCTGATCACCAGCCCCGGTACCCGGATCCCCAGGCCGAGCTGGTCGATGCTGGGCGGTACCACGTGGTCGTAGAAGCCACCCCAGTCGTCCCAGGTGAGGAAGATCGCGCTCGAGCGCCAGTCCGGGCTCCGCATCACCGCGTTGACCAGGCTGGTGACGTAGGCCTGGCCAGCGCTCACCAGGTTGGGCGGGTGCTCGGAGTCGTGCCCGTCGGGCAGGATCCACGACACGGCCGGCAAGGCACCAACCTTGGCCGCGGCAAAGAAACGCGACAGATCCTGGATGTTGCCCAGCTGGTGGTCCTGGTGGACGTCGGTGAAGCCGGGCAGGACGTTCCAGATCTTGGGCACGCCAGCCGGGCCCAGCCCCGCCTGGCCCACCCCAGCCGCACCATGGTCCAGGTAGACCGCCCAGCTCACCTGGTGGCGGTCGAGCAGATATGTGAGGTCAGTCCAGGCGAAAGGGGTCGGATTGGCCGCGGTCCGGTTGGGAGGATCGACGCTGCTGGTGCAGCTCATCGGATCGCTGGAGCTGGCGCAGCGGGCGGACCAGGCGGAGAAGAGGTAGAGGTGGGAGGGGAAGCTCCAGGAGTGGACCGACTCGAAGAGGTGGTCCTGGAGGACGAAGTCGCGAGCATAGGTCCAGTAGTTGGGGATGTCAGCACCGGTGTGGTACCCCATCACGTCCGGCGTGCCGGAGGTGGCCTGGACGCAGGCCGGGTTGAACGGGCTTCGCTGGCAGGCCCGTCGATCGGCCCGGAGCGCCTGAGCGATGAAGCCGTCCATCTTGCCCCCGTCCACGTCGGCGACCGAGTTCACGTCGTCGTGGGGACCACCGAAGTTCCGGTCCTGGGTGTCGTGGTAGGGTCGAACGCACTGGCCGTTGGCCGGATCGGGCACGCAGACCGTGGGCTGGCCATTCTGCATGGGGATGCCGTCCGCACCAGGGAAGGTGCCGAAGTAGGAGTCGAAGGATCGGTTCTCCTGGAAGATGACGATGACGTGCTGGATGAGGTGGATGCCGGCCGGCCTGGGAGCGGACGTCGAGCCTCCGGGCACCGGGCTGCAGGAAATGACCACCACCAGCATCAGGAGCAAGACGGAACCCAACCGGGGACTGAGCTTCCGTCGCCGTTGGGCTCCTCCGCTACCTCGCTGACCCATGGCGTCCATTGAAGGTCAAGGTCAGTCTGAAAGCGTATCTGCCGAATGTCAGATCTTTGTAAGCGCGACCGGCAGCGTCCGTAGCTTCGGTCCTCCGACGGGCGCGCTCCGAGGCCTTCATGGCGTCGGTGAGCCCGATCACGCTGCCCCTTCTTGAGCGGCGAGGAGGCTCGCCAGCGGCTGGAGGAGTGTTGGCCCGAGCTGCGAGCCTCAGCGGCCGTGCTCGAGGAGCACCGGTGAGGGAGGAGCCGCCCCGACCCCAGCTCCAGGAGCTGGTGGCCCTGGCCGCCGTTGCTGCGCTGGGGCTCTACCTGCTCGCCCATGGCGAGATCACGGCGGTGGTCGGCGAGATGGCCTCGCAGACGGCCGCCGTCGCCACGGCCCTGGCCGGGCAGGTGCGCCTCGGCCTGCGCGCCGCCCTGGCCCTGGCCGGGGCCGGGATGGCGGTTCGAGCGGCAGCCTGGCTCCTCAACCGCTGGGAGGGCCATAGGTGAGCGGCGTTTCGCCGACCCTGGGCCCATGCGCGCGGTCATCGCTGCCGCCCGTCGAGCCCTGGCCCTGAGGGTCGAGGCCAAGCGACAGCTCCGCCGACTGGAGCTCCGGGACCTGATCGGTCTCGCCCTGATCGCGGCCGGGCTGGTTCTGCTGGTCTTCCGTCCCGCTCGCTGAGCGGCCGTGGAGGTTCTCCTCGCGCCGCTGGCGCGGCAGATCAGCTTCGAGGTCCCGGGCGAGCCCATCCCCCAGGGCTCGGGCCGCCCCATCCGGGCCGGCAACGGGCGCCTCCACGTGATCGCCGACAACCCCCGTCTCCAACCCTGGCGGGACGCCGTCACCTGGCATGCGCGCCAGGCACTGGGCGGCCGCCCTCCCCTGGAGGGGGCGGTGGCGGTGGAGCTAGCCTTCACCTTCCCCCGGCCCCGCGGCCACTACGGTCGTCGAGGCCTCCGACCCTCGGCCCCGGCCAGCCATGCCGTCCGTCCGGACCTCGACAAGCTCTG
>DASRBU010000287.1:0-9029 GCA_035653475.1 Candidatus Dormiibacterota bacterium
CACCGGGTGCTCTCCACCCTCTGCCAGTACGGCTTCGTGGTCCAGGCCCGCCGCCGGGGGGCCTACCGCGCCGGGCCGCGGCTGATCGAGGTGGGGCTGGCCGCCCTGCGCGGGGTGGACGTCCGGCGCGTGGCCAGGCCCCACCTGGAGGCGCTCAGCGCCGAGCTGCGGGAGACGGCGAGCCTCATCATCGTGCAGGGCGACCGGAGCTGGTTCCTGGATTCGGTGGAGAGCATGGAGCCGTTGCGGGTGACCACCCGGACCGGCCAGGCCAAGCCCGCCCACTGCACCTCGGGGGGCAAGGTCCTGCTGGCCGAGCTGGGCTCGGACTCGCTGCGGCGGCTCTATCCTCAGGAGCGGCTGCCGACCGTCACCCCCCGCTCCATCGCCAGCCGGACCGAGCTGGAGGCCGAGCTGGCGGCGGTGCGCGAGCGCGGCTATGCCACCAACTTCGAGGAGAGCGAGATCGGCCTCTCCGGGGTCGCGGTGCTGATCCGCGACCCGGAGGGCCGGCCGTTGGCGGCGGTGGCGGTGGCCGCGCCCAGCTCGCGGCTCACCGACGATCGGGTGGCGCGGTTCGCGCGCGCCGCCCGGGAGGCCGCGGCCCGGATCGAGCGCGACCTGCGCCTGGAGGGCCTGTCCCGCCCCGCCTGAGGCGCTCGCGCCCGGCCCTCAGACCGGGGGTCCGGCCGACTCACCCCCGTCCACGGCCAGGACCGTCCCGGTCACGAAGCTGGACGCGGGCGAGGCCAGGAACAGGGCCGGGCCGCGGATCTCGGCCGGGTCGGCGATCCGGCCCAGGGGCACCTCGCGGGCGAACTCGCGCGCCACCTCCGGGTCGCGCACCCGGCCGCCGGCGATGTTGGTCAGGAAGGGGCCGGGGGCGATGGCGTTGACCAGGATCCCGTCCCGGGCCAGGTCCAGGGCCGCCTGCCGGACCAGGTTGATCACCGCCGCCTTGGTGGCCACGTAGGCGTATCCCACCGGCGGGTCCCCACGCAGGCCCGCCACCGAGGCGGTGACGATGATGCGCCCCCCTCCCCGCCCACGCATGGCCTCGGCCGCGGCCTGCATGGTGACGAACACCCCGGTCAGGTTGACGGCGACGACCCGGTGCCAGGTCTCCAGGTCCACGCGCTCGATGCGCCCCTCCGGGACCCGCGGCCCGCGCCCGGCGGAGATGCCGGCGTTGACGAAGACGACGTCGAGCCGGCCCAGCTCGGCGACCGTGCCCCGGATGAGCGCGCGCACGCCCTCGGGATCGGCGACGTCGACGACCCGGCTGCGCACCCGCAGGCCGCGGGCGTGCAGCCGCTCCACCGCCCGTTCCATCCCGGCCGCGTCCACGTCGGCCAGGGTGACCACGGCCCCGCACTCGGCCATCACCTCGGCGATGGCCAGGCCCAGACCGCTGGCGGCACCGGTCACGACCACGCTCCGCCCACCGACGTCGAATAGCTCGGCCAGTGGCCCGGGCACGGGTCCGGCGCTCAACCGGCCCCGCCCCATCGAGGGCATCGGCCCCCGGCCGGCCCCGGGCGAACGCCCCCGGACCCGGGTCGGGGCGAGCATGCGGACGTGGCCGGGCCGGGCTCCCTCATCCCTCTTCCTCGGGGCCAGGGTAGCATGCTGACCGTATCCCGGCGCCGACCCGGCCGCCGTTCCGCCATGAGGGATTCCAGGGAGGTCTGCTCGGCATGCACGCCCCGCTGACGACCACGCTCGTGGGCAGCTACCCGCAGCCGGACTGGCTGATCGATCGCGATCTCCTGCGCGCCCAGCTCCCCGCCCGGGTGCGCGCGCCGCAGCTGTGGCGGGTGCCCGAGCCCTGGCTGGAGCAGGCCCAGGACGACGCCACCCGGCTGGCCCTGCAGGACATGGAGCGGGCCGGCATCGACGTCGTCACCGACGGCGAGATCCGCCGGGAGAGCTACTCCAACCGCTTCGCCACCGCCCTGGAGGGCATGGACCCGGAGCACCCGGGCACGGTGCCCGGCCGCACCGGGCGCCCCACCGCCGTCCCCCGGGTGGTGGGACCGATCCGCCGGCGCGGCCCGGTGCTGGTCCGAGACCTCCACTTCGCCCGGGCCAACACCGACCGGCCGCTGCGGTTCACGGTGCCGGGACCGTTCACCATGTCCCAGCAATGCCAGGACGACCACTACCACGACGAGCGCGCCCTGGTCCTGGACCTGGCCGCCGCCGTCAACGCCGAGCTGAAGGACCTGAAGGCGGCCGGCGCCGACGTGGTCCAGATCGACGAGCCCTACCTCCAGGCCCGGCCCGAGAAGGCCCGGGCCTTCGCCCTGGAGGCGATCGAACGCGCCCTGGAGGGCGTGCCCGGGCCCACCGCCCTCCACACCTGCTTCGGCTACGCCCACGTCGTCAGCCAGCGGCCCGACGGCTACCCGTTCCTCGACGAGCTGGCCGACTGCGCCGCCGACCAGATCTCGATCGAGGCCGCCCAGGAGCGCCTGGACCCCTCCCTGCTGACCCGGTTGGGAAGGAAGACGGTGGTGCTGGGCGTGCTCGACCTGGCCGACGAGAGCCCGGTCGAGACCCCGGAGGAGGTGGCCGCCCGGGTCCGGGCCGCGCTCCGGCACCTGGAGCCGGAGCGCCTGATCCTGGCTCCGGACTGCGGCATGAAGTACCTCTCCCGCGAGGTGGCCCTGGCCAAGCTCCGGGCCATGGTCGCCGGCCGCGACCTGGTCCGGGAGGAGCTGGGCCGGTGAGGGGCTCCCCCGGCCGTCACCGGGTCGTCCGGGGTCCCCGGAGGGCGGAGCGGGGACGGTCGAGGCCGGCCCTCAGCTGGTGAGGCCGGCGTCGACGGAGACGATGGCGCCGGTCACGTAGCTGGCCTCGTCGCTGAGCAGCCAGGCCACCAGGCCGGCCACCTCCTCGGGCGTGCCGTAGCGGCCCAGCGGGATCCTGGCCGAGCGCTCCGCCATCGCCCGGCCGGGGTCGGCCGGGGAGGCCTGGGCCGCGATCGAGCGCGCCATCCGGGTGTCGATGTGCCCAGGGGCGACGGCGTTGACGCGGATGCGATGGGGCGCCCCCTCCAGGGCGGCACAGCGGGTGAGCCCGACCACCGCGTGCTTGGAGGCCACGTAGGGGCTGAAGTTGACGCCCCCCTTCAGGCCCCCCATCGAGGCCGTGTTGACGATGGCGCCGCCCGAGGGCTGCCGCCGCATCTGGCGCATGACCTCCCGCAGGCCCAGGAAGACGCCGCGCACGTTCACCGCCAGCACCCGGTCGAGGTCGTCCGCCTCCAGCTCGGTGATGGGGGCCACCCGTCCCTCGATCCCGGCGTTGTTGAAGAAGAGATCGATGGCGCCGCCGATGGCCATGGCCTGGCGTACGTAGTCGCGCACCGACACCTCCTCGGCGACGTCGGCGGCCACGGTCACGACCTCTCCCAGGTCGTGGCGGGCCCGCTCCAGGGCCTCCGGGTCACGGTCCACCAGCACCACCCGGGCGCCCTCCTCGACCAGCCTGGCGGCGACCGCCTTCCCCATGCCACCGGCGCCGCCCGTGATCACCGCCACCTTGCCGGCGAAACGTCGCTCCCTCATCGCTCCCCCTCCTCGGGATCGGTCCGTGCCCACCGCCCCGTCCCGACGCACGACCGCTCACCGAGCCGGCGCCTCCAGCTCCGGGTTCCGCCCCTGCAGGATGTCCTCCGTCCGCCGGCGGATGCGCTCGTCCCACTCGTGGTCGGTGAGGACGTAGAACCGATCCTCGCGGATCGCCTCGACCAGGATCCCGGCCACCTCGGCCGGCGACATGCCCGCCGCCAGGCGCTCGTGCATGCGCCGGCGCAGCTCCGCCCCCCGGGCCGCCTCCGGCGGCTCCTGCTGGTTGCGCAGCTCGGGCGGGCGGTTGCGGCTGCCCTGGAAGAGCCGGGTGGCGACGATGCCCGGGCACAGCACCGAGATCCCGACCCTCGCCCCCCGCTCCCGGAGGTGACCGTAGACGGTCTCGCTGTAGGCGAGCACCGCCTGCTTGGTGACCGAGTACATGTTGGAAGCCCGGACCACGGCGGTCATGGAGGCGGTGTTGACCACGTGGCCCTCCTCGCCCTGGGCGAGCAGGATGGGCAGGAAGGTCTCCACGCCGTGGACCACGCCCCAGAAGTTGACCCCCATCGTCCACCGCCAGTCCCGTTCCGTGGCCTCCCAGATGGCGCCGTCCAGGTAACCCTCGACCCCGGCGTTGTTGCACACCAGGTGGACCTTGCCGTAGGCGTCGAGGGCGGCCCGAGCCAGGTCCCGGACCGAGGCCCGGCTCATGACGTCGGTGGGAACGCCCGTCACCCGGTGACCCCGGGCCCGCAGCTCCGCCACCGCCTCCTCCAGCGCCCCCCGCTCGACGTCGGCCAGGACCACGCTCATGCCCTCCTCGGCGAAGCGCCGGGCGAAGGCCCGTCCCATCCCGCTCGCGGCCCCGGTGACCACCGCCACCCGTCCAGCCAGGGTTCGCACGATCCCACTACCTCCCCGGAGGCCGCCGGCGGGCGCCGTGCGGCCCCCTCCACCGGCCCCGACGGGCGCCCCCGCCTCGCCGTGGCCGTCCCGCCCCGCTCACGACGAACGCCACGGCTGGACCAGGACCCCGACCAGGTGCTCGGGATGTTGCAACCGCCGCACGGCCCCCGGCGCCTCGGCCAGGGAGACGCGCTCGCTGATCAGCGGCCCCACCTCGACGGCGCCCGAGCAGAGCAGGTCGAGCGCGCGCCGGTACTCACCGACGCCGAAGGCGCAGGACCCGGCCAGGCGCAGGTTGCGGCCCACGAACAGACGCGTGTCCAGGCTCGCCGGCTCGCCGCCCAGCCCGACCAGGACCAGGGCTCCGTCCGGGGCCAGGGTGGGGGCGCAGACCGACACCGCCTCGGCGGCCCCGGAGCATTCGTAGACCTGAGGGAAGGCCAGTCCTTCCCGGGCCGCGTACCCAGTCACGTCCGTCTCCCGAGCGTCGAGCACCACGTCCGCCCCCACCGCTGCGGCCGCCGCCCGCCGCCCCGGCGAGCGGCCCACGGCCACGATGCGCCCCGCGCCCGCCGCCCGCAGGGCCAGGATGACCCGGAGCCCGATCGGCCCCACGCCGAAGACCAGGGCGTCGTCCCCCGGGGACGCGCCCGCCAGCCCCAGCGCGTGCAGGGCCACGGCCAGGGGCTCGGCCTGCGCCCCCAGCTCCGGGCTCACGCCCTCGGGCAGGGGGAAGACCTGGGCGGAAGGGGCCACCACCAGCTCGGCGAAGGCGCCAGGGGCGGTGAGGCCCAGGTTGGGCAGGGCCCGACACAGGAAGGGGAGGTCTCGGCGGCAGACCGGGCAGGAGCCGCAGCCACCCAGCGGGTTGACCGCCACCGCCTGCCCCGGGCGCAGCCCTTCCACCCCGGGGCCGAGCGCCGCCACCGTGCCCGAGAACTCGTGGCCCAGGATCTGGCCGTACGGCCCCCCTCCCCGCTCCACCCGGTGCACGTCCGAGCCGCAGATGCCACAGGAGTGCACGGCGATCAGGACCTGGCCCCGACCCGGCCGGGGGTCGGGCACCTCGGTCACCTCGACCCCGTCCGGGGTCAGGACCATGGCCCGCACCGGTCGTCTCCCGGATCAGGCGGCGAGCAGGCGCCGCACCTGCGCTGCCACCCCGGCCGGGGTGAGGCCGTAGTGCTCGAGCAGCACGTCCGGCGTCGCCACCTCCAGGTCGGCGTCGGGCAGCCCGTGCAGGGCCAGCCGGGCCGGGACCCGGTGCCGGGCCAGCACCTCCGCCACCGCCGTTCCCAGGCCGCCGACGAGGCTGTGCTCCTCCACGGTGAGGACCGCCCCGGTCTCGATCGCGGCCCGCACGATCGCGGCCTCGTCCAGCGGCTTCAGGTAGGCGGCGTCCAGCACCCGGACCCGGACTCCCTCCGCCTCCAGCAGCCGGGCCGCGCCCAGCGCCGCCCCCACCCCCACTCCGGTGGCGATCACGGCCACGTCCCCGCCCTCGCGGACGGTGACCAGACCCCCCGGCCGGATCTCGGGCGGCTCGGCGTAGACCCGGTCCGTGCCCTCGCTGATGCGGTAGACGATCGGTCCCGGGTGGTCCACCGTGGAACGGAGGAGCGCCCGGGTCGAGGGCTCGTCGCAGGGCGCCACCACGGTCAGGTTGGTGATCGAGCGGGCGATGGCGATGTCCTCGACGGCGTGGTGGGTGGTCCCGAAGAAGCCCATGGCCAGGCCCGAGAGCCGGGCCACGAAACGGACCGGGAGCCGCGGATAGGCGACGTCGCTGCGGAGCTGCTCGGCGCACTTGATGATGCCGAACGGCCCCATCGAGACCACGTAGGGGAGGAACCCGCAGGCCGCCATCCCCGCCGCCACCGAGACCGCGTTGGTCTCGGCGATGCCGAGCTCGACGTAGCGCTCGGGGTGCCGCTCCCGGAGGTCGGCCATCACCGCCCCCATGTCGGCGGAGAGCACGACCACGTCCTCCCGCTCCTCCACCAGCCGCAACAGCTCCTCGCCCACCGCCCGTTGGCGCGCCCGCCGCGCGTCCTGCTCCGAGAAGACGTTCTCCATCCGGGGCTCCGGGCCGTTGCTCACCGCAGCCGGGCCTCGATCTCGGCCAGGGCCGCGTCCCGCTGCTCGGCCGTCATGTGGCCCAGGTGCCAGCTCTGGGGGGCGGCCTCGGTCAGCGTCACCCCCTTGCCCTTGCGGGTACGGGCGACGACGCAGGTGGGGACCTCCGAGCCCACGGGGGGCAGGCGGTCGAAGGTCTCCATCAGGACGGCGACGTCGTGGCCGTCGACCTCCACCGCCCGCCAGCCGAAGGCGGTGAAGCGCGCCAGCAGGGGCTCGATGTTCATCGCCTCCGAGGTGGGACCGCCGCCCGAGAAGCCATTGGCGTCCACCACCGCCACCAGGCCCCCCAGACGGTAGTGGGAGGCCGCCATGGCCGCCTCCCAGACCTGTCCCTCCTGCAGCTCGCCGTCCCCGGTCAGCACGAAGGTCCGGTAGTCGCGCCCCCGCAGTCGCCCGGCCAGGGCCATGCCCACCCCGACCGAGAGGTTGTGGCCCAGCGACCCGGAGCTGAAGTCGACACCGGGCGCGGTGCGCATGTTCGGGTGGTCGTTGAGCGGGCTCCCCAGGTGGCCGTAGCCCTCCAGCCACGCCTTGGAGAAGTAGCCCAGGTCGGCCAGGACCGGCCACAGCCCGACCGCCACGTGTCCCTTGCCGAGCAGGAAACGGTCGCGGTCCGGCCAGTCCGGGCGATCGGGCAGAAGGCGCAGGGTGTGGTAGTAGAGCACGGCCAGGATCTCGGCGCAGGAGAAGGTGCTGGAGTAGTGCCCGAGGCC
Organism: Candidatus Dormiibacterota bacterium; assembly: GCA_035653475.1. Classification (GTDB taxonomy): domain Bacteria; phylum Chloroflexota; class Dormibacteria; order Dormibacterales; family Dormibacteraceae; genus CADDZO01. Next base: position 7,337 of record DASRBU010000287.1, read on the forward strand.
GGCGCGGTCGATCAGGCGGATGGTCTCCAGCCGGATCCAGTCCGCCCGCCGGCGAAGGTCCTCCGGGCTCGCCGCTCGGCCCCGCTCCAGCACCGACCGGGACGTCGTCCCCCTCGTGCTCACGACCCCGCCGCCCCTGGGCGCGGCCGCCGCTGCGCCGGCGGGATCGCGTACCCGGCCTCCCTGCCCATCTCCGTTCCCCCTGCTACGCGGTGCACGCCGCACCCAGCGGCACGGCTGGCCGCCCGGCTGCCGATGTCGCGCCGGCCTCCGGCCCGGGCGGCCAGGACCGCAGCCAGCAAATCACGCCCCGAGCCCTTCTGTCAACGGCCGCTTCGGCGAGGACCTCCTCCGGCCCGGAGGGGCGGGGACGAGCGCGGCCCGGGGGAGCGCGTCCCCTCCGGCCGGGGACCTCCCGCCCCGGCCCTGGCTACCGGGCGATCTCCTCCAGGCGCAGCCGCGAGCTGCGGGGGCCGAAGAGACCGATGTCGAGGACCACGATGAGGATGAACACCCAGATCACCCCGAAGGTGGCAGCCAGCCCCCGGGGCAGGAAGAGGGCGCTGATGATCAGGACCAGGATGGAGGTCGAGATCCGGCTCACGCTGTAGACCGTCCCGGCCGCGGAGGAGCGGACGCGGGTGGGGAAGATCTCGGCCTGGTAGGTGTGGAGGAAGTTGGAGAAGTTCCAGAGGGTGAAGGTGACCAGGAAGCCCAGCACAACGGTCGCGGTCACGTTGGGGATCAGGGCGAAGGCGGTGCCCAGGACACCGGCGATCACCGCCGAGCCGACGATGCCCCACTTGCGCTCGATCCTGTCGATGACGAAGAGGTTGGCGATGCTACCGAAGAAGAAGCCGGCGTAGATGATCATGCTGAACAGCAGGCTGTGCACCAGGCCGATGCCCTTGTGCAGCAAGAAGGTCGGCGCCAGCGATGTGAAACCGTAGAAGATCCCGCTCTGGAAGAACTGGAAGACCAGCATCATGATCGTTCTCCCCCGCAGGTCGGGGGCGAAGATATCCAGATACCGGGAGGGTGCCGGAGCGATCGACGCCACCGACTCGACCGGTGGCAGGCTGGAGAGTCCGCGCTCCTCCATGACCCGACGCTCGATCTCACTCATGACCCGCTCGGCCTCATCCAGGCGACCCCGGATCTCGTACCAGCGCGGCGACTCGGGCAACGTCAACCGCACCAACCAGACCGCGATGGCGCACACGCCCATCAACCAGAAGAGGATCCGCCACGAGTACGGACCGGGCGAGGGATGGGAGACCACGTAGGCGAGGAAGGCGATCAGCGGCGCCGCCGTCACCGCCACCGTGTAGACGGCGGCCATGCCCCGGCCCCGCAGCCGCGCCGGCACCACCTCGCTGGTGTACGTGTCCACCAGCGGGAACTCGCCGCCGACCCCGATGCCGGCGATGAAGACCAGGATGGCGAGCAGGTAGGAGACGCTCACGAAGCCGCCGATGAGCATCGCCACCCCGTAGATCAACAGGTTGAACAGGAAGACCGTCTTCCTGCCCCGCCGGTCGGCGATGTACCCGCAGACGATGCTGCCCACGAACTCACCCGCGAAGAACGAGACCGGGATGACGTAGGTGGCGACCGTGGTCGAGAAGCCGAGCACCCTGGCGACCAGTGCCAGGAGCACGCCGTTGCCGAGCAGCATCAAGGTCTCCACCCA
>DASRBU010000288.1:0-2415 GCA_035653475.1 Candidatus Dormiibacterota bacterium
GCTGCGGGCCCTGTGGGACGACAAGGCCGGGCTCCTCGGGCTGGTGATCGTGGCCGGGCTGGCCTGGATGGCCATCCTGGCGCCGTTGCTGGCACCCCACGACCCCACCGCTCAGTCGCTGCGCGACCGGCTGCTGCCCCCGTTCTGGTCCCCCGGCGGCAGCTTCGCCCATCCGCTCGGCACCGACAACCTGGGACGGGACGTGCTCTCCAGGGTGATCTTCGGCTCGCGCACCTCGCTGACGGTGGGAGCGAGCGTGGTCGCCCTGGCCGGAAGCGCCGGTGTCCTGGTCGGGCTCCTGTCGGGCTACGTCGGCGGCCGACTGGACACGGTGCTCATGCGGCTGGTCGACATCCAGGTCGCGTTCCCCGGCCTGCTGCTGGCCCTGCTCATCCTGTTCATGGTCGGCCCCAGCGAGCGTACCGTGATCGCCGTGCTGGCCCTCAACGGCTGGATGGTGTACGCCCGGGTCACGCGGGGCACCGTGCTCTCGGTGCGTGAGACGCCTTACGTGGAGGCGGCGGAGGTGATCGGCTGCGGGCCGGTTCGGGTCATGCTCCGCCACGTGCTGCCCAACCTCGCCTCTCCTCTGCTCACCCTGGCCGTGCTCGAGTTCGCGCGCATCGTCCTCGCCGAAGCCGCCCTCTCCTTCCTCGGCCTGGGTATCCAGCCACCGGGCACCTCGTGGGGGCTGGACGTGGCCACGGGGCGCGACTACCTGTACACGGCCTGGTGGCTGGTCACCTTCCCCGGCGCGGCCATCGCCCTCACTGTGATGGGCTTGAACCTGTTCGCGAGCTGGTTGCGCGTCCAGGCCGATCCCCACGAGCGGGCCAGGCGGTTCGCGACCTCGGTCCTTCGGCAGCGGTCCGCGACATGAGCCCGCTGCTCGAGGTCCGTGACCTGGAGGTCCACTTCCTCACGCCGGGCGGCACCGTCCAGGCGGTACGTGGCGTCACCTTCCACGTCGACCAGGGGGAGTCGGTGGCGCTGGTCGGCGAGTCGGGGTCGGGCAAGAGCGTGACAGCCCAGGCGATCATGGGGCTGGTGGAGCTACCCGGCCACATCGTGGCCGGTGAGGTCGTCTGGAAGGGCCGTCCACTGTCCACGGCCGGTCGCGGCCAGGTGGAGCGAATCCGAGGCCGCGAGCTGGCGATCGTGTTCCAGGACCCCATGACCTCGCTCAACCCCCTGCTCACGATCGGGACGCAGATCACCGAGGTGCTGCGCCGACACCTTCGCCTGGGGCGTGGCCAGGCCGCGCAGCGGGCCCTGGAGCTGCTCGACCTGGTCGGGGTCTCGTCGCCCCGGCAGCGCCTGGGCCAGCGTCCTCATGAGCTGTCGGGGGGCATGCGCCAACGCGTCCTGATCGCGATCGCGCTCGCCTGCGAGCCCGACCTCCTGATCGCGGACGAGCCCACCACGGCCCTCGACGTGACCATCCAGGCCCAGATCCTGGAGCTGCTCGGGGGCCTGCGCGAACGCCTCGGGCTGTCGCTGCTCCTCATCACCCACGACCTGGGGGTGGTGGCCGGCACCTGCGACCGTGTCCTGGTCATGTACGCGGGGCGGCTCGTGGAGGTCGGGACGGCCGATCAGGTGTTCGCCCGGCCGGCCCATCCGTACACCGCCGGCCTCTTGCGCTCGACCCCACGGGTCGACGTGGTGCACCCCCGTCTGATCGCCATCGAGGGGTCGCCACCCGACCTCTCGGCGCCGCCCGCGGGCTGCGCGTTCCATCCCCGATGTCCGGTGGCGAGCGCGCGCTGCCGTCAGGAGCCGCCGGTCCTGACCCCTCGGGGAGGACGCGAGGTCGCTTGCTGGAACGCGTTCGCGGCCTCCGGGGCCGAAGCCACTGCCACCGGCCCCGGGAAGGTGGGATGGTGAAGGCGGCCCCCGGACCGCTGTTGCGGGTGGAGGGCCTGACCGTCAACTACCCGGCGGGCCGCGCCGGCTGGCTCGGACGCGAGCGGTTGCTCGTCCAGGCCGTGGACGACGTCTCGTTCACGATCGCTCCCGGGGAGACGCTCGGGCTCGTCGGCGAGACCGGCAGCGGCAAGACCACCACCGGACGGGCCGTGCTCCGCCGGGTGCCGTTGGCCGCGGGTCGCATCTGGTTCGACGGCCGCGACATCACGGAGATCGGCGGGCACGAGCTACGACGGCTCCGCGCCCGCATGCAGCTGGTCTTCCAGGACCCCTACGCCAGCCTCAACCCCCGGATGACGGTGGGCGACATCGTGGCCGAGCCACTGGTGGTCCACCGTGCCGTCCAGGGCCGACAGGAGCTGCGGGAGCGGGTCCGCGAGCTGCTGCACCTGGTCGGCCTGCCGCCGGACGCGGCCAGCCGGTACCCGATGGCGTTCAGCGGCGGCCAGCGACAGCGGATCGGGATCGCGCGTGCCCTCGCCCTGC
>DASRBU010000289.1:0-4287 GCA_035653475.1 Candidatus Dormiibacterota bacterium
CAGCGGGGAGCACGCCGGGAAGTGGTTCGTCACCATCGCCGACGGCAAGGCCACGGCCGGGCAAGGGGAGGTCGAGAACCCGAACCTCACGCTGATCGCCGACTCCGCGGACTACGTGAAGATCTTCACCGGTCAGCTGGATCCGACCGCGGCCTTCATGAGCGGCAAGCTCAAGATCAAAGGGGACATGGGTCTGGCCATCCGGATGCAGTCGATGTTCCGGCGTCCCTGAGTCCGAGCCGTCCGCGATCCGGCGCTGGCAGCGGCTGCGGCCGGTCGCCGAGGTGATCTCCTGTCCGCCACCGAGGCCCGCGAGAGCCAGGCCCCTCGCGGGCTCTCCGTTTTCATGGAGAGGCACGGACGGGGGCGAGGCCGACCCTCCCGACAAGTTCGTTTGTCATCGGCAAGAGGGCATCTTGCTGGTCTTCCACGCATCCGGGAGTCGCGATCCGGCAACCAGAAAAAATCATCTTCTACCTACGCGAAATGTGATAGTCTGAGGTCCCCGCTTGGCGTCCTAGAGCAGGAGGTGTGGCTGGATGAACGAGAAGGATCAAGAACGAAACGAGCGCATCGTGCGGTTGGAGGCCAACCGGGCCGAGCTGGCGCGGCTGGCGAGCCGGTTCCAGGATGAAGCGGGGCTGAATCGGTCGATCGCGGAGAGCATGGGCGGGGTGCTGACCCGCGACTACGAGGACACGGACTTCGCCCAGATCATGAGCGATCGGGACGTCAACGACCGGCTGCTCCAGCTCCTGGCCGAGAACCGGGAGCAGGTGGAACGGGCGTTGAGCCGACTGGCGGAGGGGAAGTACGGCATCTGCGAGGACTGCGGGACCAAGATCCCAACCGAGCGGTTGCGCTTCCGGCCCGAGGCCACGCGCTGCGTGGACTGCCAGGGTCGATGGGATCGCCTGAACCGGAGGTCGGCCTAGCCCGGAGCTCCGGCGGGGCGCCGCCCGGGTCCGGCTCCCGGCGTCGGTAGCGGCCTCGCTCCGGCCTCGGCGCCGCATCCCGACGGGAGCGGAGACCGCCGCCGGCGCGCGACGACACCGTCGCTCCCCATGGTCGCCGGCACACCAGGGGTGGGCCGCGCGGAGCCCCCACGCGGCCCTGTCGCCCTCAGACGGAACGGACGAACCAGAACGTCGCCGCCCGAGGGATGGCCTTCGCATCCCCGATCCTGACCCGGTCGGCGACCGGCTGACCGTCGTACTCGGTGTGGAAGAGCAGTCGTTCCCGCTGCCGACGCTCGCGGCCCTCGGCCGGGCAGCTCACGACGAAGTCGGCGCCGTCGATGGAGGCGTGGGTGTGGAAGTCGTAGTGGAGCAGGTTGCCCCCCTCCACCCAGACCCGGTCGTCGCGCTCGTCGCGCACCGGACGCAGGGCGACGAAGCTCGCCCCCGGGCTCAGGGCGACGGTGCCGGTGTAGTGGTGGTCGGTGGGACGCATGTCGGTCGCCCGGAGGTGCCAGCCGGTGTCGTCGTGCCAGATGTAGATCGCACCCACGTCGCCGGCGTCGAAGCCGTCGGGGCGCCCCTGCGGATCGAGGGCACCGGTCCACGGGCCGGCGTCGCAGGACCGGGCCGTGCCCGGCGTGGCCGTGCCCGGCGTGGCCGTCCCCGGTGTCGCGGTGGCCGCGGCGGTGGCCGCCGCCGGTCGGGCGAGGAGCGTGGTGCCGGTCCCGCAGCCGGTCAGGGCCGCCAGGGCCACGGCGCCCACGACCAGGATTCGGAGCTGCATGTCGGTGCCTCCTGCAGGTGATGATCCGATCGCCCCTCAGGTTCGGCACCGGCGGACGGCCGTTCTTCAGGAACGGTTCAAGGAATCGCAAACGGGCACCGGGCCCGACCGGCGAGCCGGCTCAGGCGGGCCGCGTCCAGTGCCCCTCGGGATCCAGCCGGCGGATCCAGGCCAGCTCCTCGGCGCTGGGCTCCGGAGTGGTGCGGACCCGGTCCGCGACCTTCAGCTCCCATCCCGTCCTGGCCCTGACCTCCTCCACGGAGTGACCGGGATGGACCGAGTCCAGGTAGGCCTCCCCGCCTCCCTCCGGGAACCGGAGCACGGCCATGGTGGTCACGATCGCCACCGGGCCTCCGCCCGGCAGCCCCTGTCGGCGCCGCCAGCCCGGGCTGCCGTCCCCGTGCCCGGGCGAGGTCACGTAGGACACCCGCTCCACCAGCCGCCTGGGCTCGTGGGCCATGAGCGTGATCCAGCGCCGGGAGAGGATGGCGATGTCGGCGCCGCCGCCGCTGCCCGGCAGCTTCACCCGGGGGCGGCCCGGGTCGCCCACATAGCTGGTGTTCAGGTTGCCGAAGCGGTCGACCTCGGCCCCGCCGATGAAGCCCAGGTCGACCCGGCCCTGGGCCATCAACGCCATCACGTTCGACATCCGGGTGGCCCAGAGGGCGGCGACCACGTTGGGCGGATCGCCCATGGTGGCCAGGAAGGCTTCCGGAGCCCGGTCGCGCATCAGGCCCAGCTCGTACAGGGCCCGGGCCCGGGGCGCGTGGGTGTTGCGGGCCACGCCGTAGGCGAGGATGGGCAGGCGCATGCCCACGAAGACCAGCTCGCCGTCCCTGATCTCCCGGGCGGCGGCCGCGACCATCAGCTCCTGGGGGGTGTAGCGGGCGCCCTCGGTTCCCGTCTCCATCACTCGTCACCGTAGTCGGCCGGCACCGAGGGGCGGCGAACGCGAACCCGCAGCGCCCCGGTCTCCAGCCGCTCCAGGTAGGACCGGCGATCGGGGAGCCCCAGCACCCACTCCTCCAGCCAGGCCCGAAACCCCTCCTGGGTCCGCGAGCGCTCGGCGTAGGCGCGATAGGCGGCGTGGTCACGGCGCCAGTGGCCCTGGAGCGGCGAGGGATGGCAGCCCCCGGGCTCGTGCACCACCGCCACCACCTGGGTCTCCGGGAGGAGGATGCGGTTGGGGTCGGAGAGGATGACCTCGGGCTCGACCAGCTCCTCGCAGCAGAGGATCACCCCCCGGGCGGCGAGCCCGGCTTCCTCGCTGATCCCGAGCGGCCCCCAGAGGTGCGCCCGTCCCCAGGCATCGGCCCGCTGCACGTGCAGCACGGTCACGTCGGGCCGCACCGGCGGCACCCGGACCACCCCGTCCACCACCTGGAGATCGGGGTTGGTGCGCAGGATGTCGCTCCCCAGCAGCGTCCGGGTGGGAAGGTAGGGCACGTCCCAGGCCGCCGCCCAGAGGGCGAGCGAGATGGCGAAGTTCGAGTAGTCGTACACCCGGATGGGATGCGGCTCGCCCCGCTCGGTGGCCCGCCGGTAGCAGTGGCCGAGGCCCTCGGACACGTTGCCGATCCAGGCGGCCCGGACCGCACCCACGCAGCCGGCCCCGATCAGCTGGTCGAAGAGGGCGTCGGAGATCGGCCCCACCAGGGTGAGGTCGCGCCGCCCCTGGCGGATCATCTCGTGCCCGGCCGCGAAGGGGATGGCCGGCTCCAGGCAGGTGCCCATCGCCACCGTCGCCCCGTCGGGCACGAACCGACCGATGGCCTCGGCCATCGTCATCAGCTTCCCCTCGCTCACCGCCCGACGATCACCCTCAACGGCCGATCGACTCCAGGTACCCGCGGAGGTTGCGTTCGATCTCGGCCACGGAGTCGCCCCCGAACTTCTCCAGGAAGGCGTCGGCCAGGGTGAGGGCCACCATGGCCTCGCCGATCACGCCGGCGGCGGGCACCACGCACACGTCGCTGCGCTCGTAGTGGGCGTCGACCCGCTCTTTGCTCACCAGGTCCACCGAGCGAAGGGGCCTCTTCATGGTGGAGATGGGCTTCATGGCCGCGCGCAGGTCGATGGGCTCGCCGTTGGTCACCCCGCCGGTGAGCCCCCCGGCCCGGTTGCTCAGGTGGCGGAACCGCCCCTGGGCGTAGTCGATCTGGTCGTGGAAGGCGGAGCCGGGACGACCCGAGCCCTCGAACCCGGCGCCGAACTCGATCCCCTTGACGGCGTTGATGCTGAGCACGGCCATGGCCAGGCGGGCGTCGAGCTTGCGGTCCCAGTGGACGTAGCTGCCGAGGCCGGGCGGCAGCCCGGTGGCCAGCACGCGGAAGCTGCCACCCAGGGTGTCGCCCCGCTCGGCGGCGGCGTCGATCTCGGCCACCATGCGGGCGCTGACCTCCGGGTCGGGGCAGCGCACGGGCGAGGACTCGATCTGCTCCTCGCTCAGGCGGAGGGGATCGACCGCCTCGTAGCCCATGTCCACCGGCCCGATCGACTGCACGAAGCTGAAGACGCGGACCCCGAACCGGGCCAGCAGCCGCC
>DASRBU010000290.1:0-8140 GCA_035653475.1 Candidatus Dormiibacterota bacterium
GTCCAGCCAGGGACGGGCCGGCAGCTCGCCCAGCGCGGCCGAGACCAGCAGGGGGACCAGGTCCGACTCCAGCCGGGGCAGGATCACCTGGGCCTCGGGGTCGCCGAAGCGGGCGTTGAACTCCAGCACCCGGATGCCGTCGGGGGTGAGCATGAGCCCAGCGTAGAGCACGCCCCGGTATTCCAGGCCGCGCCGGGCCAGCTCCTGGACCGCCGGCACCAGCACCCGGCGGGTGACCTCGTCCAGCAGCTCGGGGGTGACGCCCAGGGGGGGCGAGTAGGCGCCCATGCCGCCCGTGTTGGGGCCCTCGTCCCCTTCCCGGGACCGCTTGAAGTCACGTGCCGGCGCCAGCGGGATCACGCGACGACCGTCGGTGAGGCCGAACACGGACAGCTCTGGCCCCTCCAGCCGCTCCTGGACGACGATGGTGGCCCCGGCCCGGCCGAAGCGGCCGTGCACGAGCATGTCGTCGATGGCCTGATCGGCCTGCTCCGGGGAATCGCAGACGATGACCCCTTTGCCCAGGGCCAGGCCGTCGGCCTTGACCGCCACCCGGCCGCCGTACCTCCGTGCCCAGCGGCGGGCCGGCCCCGGCTCGGTGAAGGTCTCCGAGGCCGGCGCCGGGATACCCGCCCGCAGCATCACCTCCCGGCTGAAGGCCTTGCTGCTCTCGATCCGCCCGGCCGCGCGGCCGGGGCCGAAGACCGGGATGCCGGACTCGCGCAGCGCGTCCCCGACCCCGGCGGCCACCGCCGACTCGGGCCCCAGCACGGCCAGCCCGATCCGCTCCTTGCGAGCCACTCGGACCAGGCCGGCGACGTCGTCGGCGGGGACGGGCAGGTTGCGGGCCACGGCCGCGGTGCCGCCGTTGCCGGGGGCGACGTAGACGCGCTCCGCCAGCGGGGACTGGAGACACTTCCAGACCAGGGCGTGCTCGCGCGCGCCCGACCCGATCACCAGGATGCGCACGGCCTCAGCTCCCGGCGCTCGGCCCCCCGCCCGTCCGTCCCCCGACGCCGGTCAGCACCCTCTCACTCCCATTCGATCGTCCCCGGGGGCTTGCTGGTGATGTCGAAGACCACTCGGTTGACGCCGGAGACCTCGTTGACGATCCGATTGGAGATCCGGGCCAGCACCTCGTGGGGCAGGCGGGCCCAGTCGGCGGTCATGGCGTCCTCGGAGGTCACCACGCGCACCCCGACCAGGCTGGCGTAGGTTCGGTCGTCGCCCATGATGCCGACCGTGCGCAGCGGCGTCAGCACCGCGAACGACTGCCAGACCTGGCGGTACAGCCCGTGCTTCTTGATCTCGTCCACCACCACCCAGTCGGCGGCCCGCAGGGTCTCCAGGCGCTCCGGCGTCACCTCCCCCAGGCAGCGAACCGCGAGCCCGGGGCCGGGGAAGGGCTGTCGGTACACCAGGTCTTCGGGCAGTCCCAGCTCCAGGCCGACCGCCCGTGCCTCGTCCTTGAAGAGCGGGCGGAGCGGCTCCAGGAGGCGGAAGCGAAGCTCGGAGGGGAGCCCGCCCACGTTGTGGTGGGTCTTGATCCTGGCCGCGCCCGGGGTCTCGGGGGTGGTCGACTCGATCACGTCGGGGTAGAGGGTGCCCTGGGCCAGGAACTCGATCTCGCCCTTGCGTTCGGCCAGCGCCCTGGCCTCCTGCTCGAAGACGCGGACGAACTCCCGCCCCACCACCCGCCGCTTCTCCTCGGGATCGACCACGCCGCGCAGGGCGGCGAGGAAGCGGTCGCTCGCGTCCACGTAGCGGACGTCGAGGTCCAGGCTGCCGCGCAGGACGTCGAGCACCCGCTCCGGCTCCTGGCGGCGGAGCAGGCCGTTGTTCACGAAGACACAGGTGAGCCGGTCGCCGACCGCACGGTGGATCAGGGTGGCAGCCACTGCGCTGTCCACGCCTCCGCTCAGGGCGCAGATCACGCGCGCCTCCCCCACCTGGGCTCGGATGGCCTCGGTGGCCCGACGGATGAACGAGCCCGGGGTCCAGGTCCCGGTGCACCCGCAGATCCGGTACAGGAAGTTGCGCAGGATGTCCGCCCCCTGGGGGGTGTGGTGCACCTCGGGGTGGAACTGGATGCCCAGCAACCGCTCACCGTCGTCGAAGGCCGCCACCGGTGAGTTGGCGCTGCTGGCGAGCACCCGGAACCCGGCCGGCAGTCGCCGGACCCGGTCGCCGTGGCTCATCCACACCGCCAGCCTGGCCGGGAGGTGTTCGAAGAGACGGCCGGGCTCGCTCACCTCCAGCAGCGCCGGCCCGTACTCGCGCCGGTCGGCCGGGACCACCTCGCCCCCCAGGTGGTGGGCGATGAGCTGCATGCCGTAGCAGATGCCCAGGACCGGCACGCCGGAGCGGAACAGGGCTGGGTCGACCTGGGGCGCCCCGGGCTGGTACACGCTCGCCGGCCCCCCACTGAGGACGACGCCGGCCGGCCGGCGCCGTTCGAGCTCGGCCCAGGGGGTGGTGCCGGGGACCAGCTCGCAGTACACCCGGGCCTCTCGGATGCGCCGCGCGATCAGCTGCGAGTACTGGGAGCCGAAGTCCAGCACCAGGACCAGCTCGGCCGGACCCTCCCGGCCGGGTTCGACCCGCGTCGCCTGCTCTCGGTCCGGGTGCTCTCCCGTCACCTTCCCGGAGCGCGGAAGCGTCGCCGGCCGGCTCAGGAGCCCATCCCCACGGCCTGGGCGCGCTGGAGGAGCTTGCCCTCGCTGGTGATGTCGGGAGCGATCACCATCTCCACCTCATGGAACTCACGGATGTCGCGCCGGCCACAGACGCCCAGCGAGGAGCGCAGGGCGCCAGCGAAGTTCTGGGTGCCGTCGTCCGCCCGGGCCGGCCCGACCAGGATCTCGGCCAGGGTGGCCTTCACCCCGACGTGGATGCGGGTGCCGCGGGGCAGGTTGGGGTCCGAGGTGGCCATGCCCCAGTTGAAGCCGCGAGAGGCGGACTCCACCGCCCCGGCCAGCGGGGAGCCGATCATGACCGCATCGGCGCCCGAGGCAAAGGCCTTGCACACGTCCGCCCCCACGCGCATGCCCCCGTCGGTGATCACCGCCACCCGCCGGCCGGAACGGCGGAGGTACTCGTCCCGGGCGGCGGCGACGTCGCAGGTGGCCGTCACCTGGGGGACGCCCACTCCGAGCACCCCCCGCGTGGTGCAGGCCGCCCCCGGCCCGACCCCGACCAGCACGCCGGCCACCCCCGTCTCCATCAGCTCGAGCGCGGTCTGGTAGTGGACGCAGTTGCCGACCACGACCGGGATCGACAGCGAGCCGCAAAGCCGCTCGAAGGAGAGCTGATGGTGGGCCCGCGAGCGGTGGTGGGCGGTGAGCACCGTGCCCTGGACCACGTACACGTCCGCCCCCGCCTCCTCGACCAGCCCGGCCCGTTCCTGGGCCCGGGCCGGGACGGAGCTCACCGCGCACGGCACCCCGGCCGCCTTGATGGCCTGGATGCGCGCTCCGATCAGGTGGCTCTTGACCGGTTCCCGGTAGGCCTCGACCAGGACCTGGTTCACGTCCTCCCGCCCCGCGGTGGTGATGCGCCGGATGACCGGGGCCGGATCCTCGTACCGCGTCTGCAGTCCGTCCAGGTTGAGGACCGCGATGCCCCCCAGCCGCCCCATGGCGATGGCGAAGTCGACGTCCACCACCCCGTCCATGGCCGCTCCCCAGAAGGGGATGGACAGGGCCAGGTCACCCAGCCGGAAGCTGATGTCGACCTCGTCGGGGTCGATGGTCACCCCGCCGGGGACGAGGGCCACCTCGTCGAATCCGTAGGCACGCCGCGCCCGTCGACCGATTCCGATCTCGAGGCTCGGCTGACTTGGGCGGGTCAAGGTCTCGATGGGTGTGCGTGCTCCTCTCGCGGCGGGACGTTGATCCGATTATATTCGGACCCCGTGTCCGGCGACCGTCGTCGCCGGCGGGAGGTGAGCCCGAACCGGCTCCGGTGGAGCACGGCCGCCGGCGGCCCGCCTATGCTGGTAGCCACGCCATGGCCATGAGGACCCTCGAGTACCTGCGCGGCATCTCGGCCGAGGACTGCCGCAAGCTGCGGAGCCGCGGGATCAGGCATACCAACCAGCTCCTGCACGCGGTCACCCTGGAGATCGATCGAGAACGGCTGTCGGCGAGGACCGGCATCAGCCCCGAGCGCCTGCTCGAGTTCGGGCGTCAGTGCGCGATGCTCGAGATCTCGGGGATGGAGCGCTACCTGCCCGTCCTTCGCCGGCTGGGCATCACCGGCCTCAAGCTGCTCAAGCGGGCCGACCCGGCCCAGCTCCACGCCCGGATCGTGGACGCGGTGGGCCTGGCCGGAGCCCCGAGCCTGCAGATGGTTCAGTACTGGGTCAGCCAGGCCCGCACCTGCGACACGCTCGAGGAGCCGGATGCCCTACCGGCACAGGTCGAGAGCCCGAACCTGCTGGACCGGCCGCCCCGCCCGGCCCGGGCCGGCTGACCGGCGCCGGGCGGCGCTCCCCTCAGGGGTAGATCCCGCGGACGGTGGTGGCGTTGGCGACCCGCTGCACGGCCAGCACGTAGGCCGCCGTGCGCATGTCGAGGCGGCGGTTGACGCTGGTGTGCAGCACCTCGTAGAAGGCCCGCGTGATCACGTGGTGGAGCTTGGTGTTGATCTCCTCCTCCTCCCAGAAGAAGGCCTGGAGGTCCTGCACCCACTCGAAGTAGGAGACGATCACGCCCCCGGCGTTGGCCAGGATGTCCGGGACCACGAAGACCCCGCGCTGCGCGAGGATGGCGTCGGCCTCGGGGTCGATGGCGGCGTTGGCGGCCTCGGTGATGAGCCGGGCCCGGATCCGGGGGGCGTTGCGCTCGGTGATCTGCCCCTCTACCGCCGCCGGCACCAGGACCGTGACCGGCAGCTCCAACAGCTCCCGACCGGCGATGTCCTCGGCCTTCTTGAAGCCGGAGACCTCGCCCCTGACCTTTCGGTGCTCCTCGAGGGCATCGAGATCCAGCCCGCCCGGGTTGTAGACCGCTCCCTTCGAGTCGCCGACGGCGACCACCCGGAGGCCGGCCTGGCGGAGCAGCCGAGCCGCGGGAAGGCCGACCTTGCCGAACCCCTGGATGGCGACGGTGGGCGTCTCCTCCCCCAGGTTGAGGTACTTCAACGCCTCCATGGTGAGGTAGGTCACCCCGCGGCCGGCCGCCTCCTGGCGACCCTCCGAGCCGCCGACCTCGACCGGCTTGCCGGTGACCGAGGCGGTCACCGAATGACCGGCGTGCATGGAGATGGTGTCCATGATCCAGGCCATCACCTCCGGCGTCGTGCCCAGGTCCGGGGCCGGGATGTCCTTCTCCGGCCCGATCAGGAGCGCGATCTCGGTGGCGTAGCGGCGGGTGACGTGCTCCAGCTCGGAGCGGCTGAGCCGGCGGGGGTCGACGACCACGCCCCCCTTGGCGCCGCCATAGGGGATGCCCACGACCGCGCACTTCCAGGTCATGGACATGGCCAGGGCCTTGATCAGGTCGAGGCTGACGTCGGGCGAGTAGCGGATGCCTCCCTTGGCCGGTCCGCGGTTGATGTTGTGCTGCACCCGGAACCCCGTGTACAGGTGCACCGAGCCGTCGTCGTGACGGACGGGGAAGTGAACGGTCAGCTCCCGCTTCACCTCGCGGAGCAGGCGGCGGGTGTCGTCCGGCAGGCCGAGGACCTCGGCGGCGGCGTCGAAACGCCGCTGCGCGATGGCGAAGGCGGATCTGGGCTGGAGCTCGACTGCCATGTGCGATGCCTCTCTTCCGGCGGGGTGGGGCCCCAACCCGGACATAGTAGTACGTCGGGTTCTCCCTCCCACGCAGAGCCCTCGCGGCCGCGGCCTGGCCGAGACCCGGGGCGAGCGAACCCTCGGCCGCGGCCCCGGCGGGCTAGGGCTGGCCCTCGCCCGTCTTCGGCGCCCGGCGCCGGCGGGGCACCTGCTCCCGGGCCCGGGACAGCCGGCGCTCCAGGTCGTCGATCCGGGCGCTGAGGGCGTCGAGGTCCCGGCGGGTGGGGATGGAGAGTCGGTTCAAGGCCCGATCCACGGCGAGGTCGACCAGCTCCTCCAGGTCCAGGCGACCCCGTTCCACCGTGCTGGTGACCAGGGCCGCCGGACCGCTCAGCGTCCGCCTCAGGTAGTCGAGCAGGGCCTGCCCTCGCTCCTGCAGCCGCTCACCGGTGCGCTCGGCGGGCTCTCGCTTCTCCTCGGTGGTGACGATCTGGGAGAGCACCAGCGAGGTGATGTCGCGACCGGTGTCGCGCTCGATGACCTGGATGTCGTGGCCCTGCTGGACCAGCCTGGAGATCCCCTCCAGCGTGATGTAGCGGCTGGTCCGCGTGTCATACAGCTTGCGGTTGGCGTACTTCTTGATCAAGTAGCGCTGCCCGGCCATGTCACCCCCAGTATAACGCATTGCGTTATGGGGCGCGGCCCGGGGCCGGGGCCATCTCCGCCAGGAGCCGGGCCAGGAGCGCGGGGTCGATGTTGCCGCCGCTGATCACGGCCACGGTGGTCGGCCCGGGCGCGAGCTGCTCCAGCGCCGCCACCGGCAGGGCTCCTGCGCCCTCGGCCACCACCCGGGCGCGGGCGACCAGCCCGCCGACGGCGTTGCGCAGCCGCGACTCCGGGACGGTGACCCAGCGGTCCACGCAGGCCGCCAGCCGCTCCCGCATGACCGCGTCGTACGGGGCGGTGGTGCCGTCCGCGATCGTGTTGGGGACGAGCGTGGGCGGACGCCCCTCGGCGAACGTACGGGGCCACAGCGGATAGCCGTCGGACTGCACGCCCACCACCTCGGCCGAGGGGCGCAGGTGGGCGAGGGCGGCCCCGATCCCCGAGACCAGCCCGCCGCCACCCACCGCTACCACCACCCGCTCGACCTGGGGCAGCTGCTCCAGGATCTCGAGCCCGATGCCGGCGTGCCCGGCCTGCACGGCCGGGTCCGCGAAGGGATGGATGAACGCCTCGGGCTCGCCCTCCCACCTCCGGTCGGCCAGCCAGGCGAGGAGCTCCGCCCGCGGCACCAGGAGCGGGATGCCCCCGAGGCGGCGCACGCCCTCCACCTTGGGCGCCGGGGCACGGTCGGGCATGACCACCCGGCACGGCACCCCCAGCCGGCGGGCGACGTGGGCACAGGCCAGGGCTGCGTTGCCGGCGCTCACGGTCAGGAGGCCGCGCCTCCGCCGTTCCTCGGGCAGGGCCAAGGCGGCAGCGAAGAAGCCGCGGACCTTGAAGCTGCCGGTCGGCTGCAGGAGCTCGAGCTTGAGCCAGACGCCGTCGTCGATGGGCAACAGCGGGGTGCGGGCGACGAAGGGGCCGGCCCGACCCACGGCCGTCCGAATCTGCTCCAGCGAGATCACTCCCCGGATGGTAGTCGCCGCCCGCGGCCGTCCCCCCGGTCCGTTCCCCACGCGATCGGGGATCGCGCGGGGGCCCCGGTCCGTTCCCCACGCGATCGGGGATCGCGCGGGGGCCCCGGAGTCAGGCCGCCGCCAGGACCTGACGGGCAGCCCGGATCAGCTCGGCTCGGCCGCGGTCGTCGCGGGCGAAGATGCGGAAGATGGCGATTCGGACCGGCAGCCGTCGGAAGAGGTCGAGGACCCGGGAGCGCTCGTAGGTCTGGCCCAGCGGGTCGTAGAACAGGATGTCCTGGTCCTCCATCAGCGGGTTGAAGGCCCGAGACTCCTGGGCGGCCACGTCCACCTCGAACTCCGCCGAACGCAGCTCCGGGGGCAGGCGCTCGCGGATGCGTCGGGCGAACTCGGCCCCGGTGAGCGTGAGGGCGCCGCTCGGCACCTCCCGCCCCTCCACGTAGCCGGAGTAGACCAGACGCCACTTGAGGCGGCGGGCGAGCAGGTCCGCCCAGGCCCGGCCCAGCTGGTGCCGGGAGGGATCGGGCCCGACCTCGGCCCACCGCCCGACCTCGGTCATCAGCCACCAGTCGTCGAGTCGCCGGTAGGCGGGGAGTCGCTCCAGCGGATTGCCTCCGAGCAAGACGTCCATGGTGGGGGCGAAGATCTCCCGGAGCTGGAGGTCGATCCGGCGCACGGTGCGGTGGAAGTAGACCTGGTGGTACAGGTACAGCCTGGCGCTCAGGAACATGAAGAGGGCCTCGGCACCGTGCAGGTGCAG
>DASRBU010000291.1:0-2723 GCA_035653475.1 Candidatus Dormiibacterota bacterium
CCGATGGACTCGCCGGCGGCGGTGAGGAAGGCGACGAGGTCGTGACCGACCCGGGCCTCGATCTCGGCGATGCGCGCCGGGTCCACGGTCGCGGCTCGGATCCGGGGCAGCGCCTCGGCGGGCACCCGGCCCAGGGAGCTCCAGGCTTCACAGGCGAGGACCTCGATACGGAGCCACAGGTCGAAGCGGTGACGGTCGGACCAGATCTCCTGCATCCGGGCCGGTGCGTACCGTGGGATCAAGGGGGCGACCAGCTCCTGGGGATCGAGAGGGCGGAATGACCACGAACGACGCTACCCAATTATATTGGCGTCGGCCGGTCGCCACATGTGGTGGATTGAACACAGGAAATCCACAACATGTGGATTGGTTGAGCTCGCCCCCGGATGTCGAGGAGATGGGGCCCGAAACGCTAAGCTGAGGGGCTGCATGGAGCACCGTCGTAACCGAGGGAGGGCGGCTGCCGTTTGACCGGGCAAAGAAGGAGCGGGGCATGAGCACCCTGCCGTCCCGGGAGGACGAGCAGGCGCTCGTGGAGCGCGCCAAGCGCGATCCCAACGCGTTTGGCGAGCTCTATGACCTCTACTTCCTTCAGATCTACCGGTTCGTCTATTCGAGGATGCGCGATCAAGCGACGGCTGAGGACGTCACCTCCGAGGTGTTCATGAAGGCGCTGAAGAGCATCGGGCGCTACCAGGACACGGGGAAGCCGTTCTCGGCCTGGCTGTACCAGATCGCGGTCAACTCGGTGGCCGATCGCTACCGGCTGGCGCGGCCGGTCGAGGACATCGACGAGCAACGGGATCTGGCCGTCGGCGGTCCTGCCCTGGAGGAGGTGGCGGCCCAGCGGGACGAGCTGCGCCGGATCTGGTCGGTGGTGGAGACCCTCCCCGGCCAGCAGCGCATCGCCATGGTGCTGAAGTTCCAGGAGGACATGAAGATCGAGGACATCGCCGCGGTGATGGGGAAGTCCCCGGGAGCGGTGAAGCTCCTGATCCACCGGGGCGTGACCAGGGTGCGCCAGCTCGTGGGGGGCGAGGACCGATCGTGAGCTTCACCTCGGGTACCCAGCCGCCACAACGTCGGGCGAGCGCCGGGCGAGGGGGTTCGGCGGCGTGAAGGCACCCCGGGACCCCGAGCTGGACGCCCTTTTCGAGGAGCTGTCGCCCGGCGATCGCGAGCTGCAGGATTTCGCGCAGATGTTGCGCTCGGCGCCTCGACCGGGCGCCGCCGCCACCCCCGACCCCGCCTTCCGTCACGCGCTGCGTCGGCGGCTGATGCAGGAGGCGTGGAACCTGTCCAACCGGCGCCGGCTGCCGTGGTACCGCAGGCTCTTCGCCACCCCTACCGGCCTCGCCTGGGCGAGCGCGGCCGTGGGTGCGCTGCTGATCGGCCTGGCCGGGCTGGCGGTCCTGGCCCACCCCAGCCGCGGACCCGAGACCACGGTCTCGGTGGTGAGCCCCCTGAACGACGCGCACACGGTGGCGGTGGTCCAGCCCATCGAGCTCGATTTCAACCAGCCCATGGACACCCGCTCGGTGGAGGAGGCGGTCAAGATCTCGCCCGCCACCCGGGTCAGCTATCAGTGGATGAGCCCCACCCGGGTCGAGATCACGCCCGTGAGCGGCACCCTGGCCCCCAACACGCAGTACACGGTGGTGGTGGCCCCGAGCGCGAAGACCAAGGATGGGACCGCGCTGGCCAGGCCGGCGGTGGTCACCTTCGTGACCACCTCGCCCCCGCCCACGCCCACCCCCACGCCCAGCCAGAGCCCTTCCACCGGGCCCACGCCCCAGCTCGGAGGCGTGCGCAAGCTGGCCCCCAGCGGCGGCGTGGCCCCGGCCTGGTCCGCCGACGGCGGCACCCTCTACGTGGTCGGCCCCGGTGGCAGCCTCCAGGCGGTGACGATCGGGGGCGGCACCCGGACCCTGGTCTCCGGCGGCGTGACCGAGGTGGCCGCGGGGCCCTCGGGGCCCGCCTACGTGGAGAACGGGCAGGTGGTGTACGGTCAGACCACGCTCCCCGGCCTCCAGCCCCTGGCCCTGGGCTTCAGGGGACCGACCCTGCTGATCGGCACCGCGCAGGGGGTGGTGGACGCCCAGGGCTCCGGCCTCGTCAGCTTCCAGGAGACGGCCCGGCTGGTCGACATCGCTCCCGACGGCGCCCACGCGGTCTACCTGGGAACCTCGGGAACGCTGCACGTGGTCGACCTGACCAGCGGCAAGGACGTCCCGGTCGGCCCGGCCACGGCGCTCGGGGGCTGGTCCGGGGACGCCGATCGCTACGCCTACGTTGGCGGGGGGGCGGTCCAGGTCACGGACATGGCCGGCAACAGCTCCCGCCTGGTCAGCCTGGGCGGGGTGACCGGGCTCTCCTGGTCGGCCCGCGACCAGATCCTGCTCGCCACCGGCTCCGACCTGGAGCTGGTGAACGCCGGCGGCGGCGGCCTCCACCAGGTGGCGGCCGGGGACTTCGAGCGACCCGAGTGGTCGCCGAGCGGCGAACAGTTCGCCTTCCAGCGCGACGGGGCGGTGTGGCTGGCCCAGCTGGTGGGCCCCCAGCCCTCCAGCTCGCCCGCGCCCAGCGCCGGCGGCGAGCGCGACTTCGTCCAGAGCTTCCTGGACGCCGTCACCTCCGGCGCGCAGACCTCCGGCCAGCTCGACCAGAACGGCCAGCAGGCGTACCAGCGCCTGCTCCAGGCGCAGCCCAACCTCGGCGGCTTC
>DASRBU010000292.1:0-4613 GCA_035653475.1 Candidatus Dormiibacterota bacterium
GGTGTAGAAGTCCCAACCGTCGCCGCTGTGGGGGATGCGCGTTCGCTGCACGTTGTCCCGCGTCAGAGGATCGCCGGCCTGGACCGGCCTGGTCACGGCCCAGACCTGGTCGGAGGCACGGGCCGAGGTCAGGATCTGCAGGTAGATGGCGATGGCGACGGCGATGAAGACCACCAGGCCCACCGACAGGACCAGCACGTTGCGGGACACGGGCTCAGCTCTCCTCCCTCGGCCGGACCGGCCGGGCAAGCGCGACGACGAGGGCTCGCAGGTGGCTGATGGCTCTCATCTCATGACCCCACGACGTGTTGATCACCGAACACGGCCTGCCCGGTTCTCGTGGCCCGGACCGTGGCCGTGGTCATGAACAAGGGGATGGGCAGGGTCACGTCCTCGGCGACGGTGGCCGTGACCCGGTTGGGTGGCACGAAGGTGCACGTCACCCGGCGTGGGTGGCCGTCGCCGCCCACCAACCCCGCCTGCTCGCATCGCTCCACCGCGAGCGCGGGATCGAGCACGCGCTGGCCCCGGTACACGGCGGCGGTGTCGATGGCGCTGGCGCCGGCCTGGGCTCGGAGCAACGCCTCGGCGTTGACCTGCTCGTATCGCACCATCAACGTGTCGGCGTCGCCCACCAGGGCGACCATGGCCGTGAACACGAAGGTCATGGCGATGGCGAACATGATCAGCGTCTGACCCGACTGCCGGCCGCTCATGGCCGGGCCGAGCGATAGGGGGAGCGCACCGCCGAGGCCTGGGCGGTGAGGGTCGGGTCGACGGGGACGACGACCGCCAGCGGCGTCCGCGAGAACTCCAGGGCAGCGGAGCCCTGACAGGTGACCGTGCCCCCGGCCCCGTAGTCGCCGGAGCAGGCCAGGCCCTGGGACCGCAAGAGCGAGTCGTGCCCGACCGTGGCCTCGAAGGTCGAGGTGGCGAACCGGTCGGCGTCCGCCCGGTCGTCGGCGTAGGCGGTGGCGTTGGCCGCAGCGGCCAGGGCCACCGCCGTCTCCAGGTCCACGTAGCCCTGGGCGGCGACCCCGGCGGCGAGGAACCCCAGGAAGAGCACGATCATGATGGGCAGCGTGACCGCCGTCTCCACCAGCGCCTGACCCCGGCCCCCCGCACCCCCACGACCGCTCACGGCTGGTAGCTCACCGCGTGCATCTCGACGGTCACGTCGATGCTGAAGGGCAGGCGGTCGGCGACGAAGGCGGGCAGGAGGAGGTTGGGATGACCACGAACCGTCTCCGCGACCAGCTCCCCGTCGGGGTAGGCGCAGACCTCGAGCGTGTCCTGGGCGATGCCGCCGAGAGGAGGGCACGGTCGACCCGGCGGCACCTGCACGATGGCGGTCGCGAACATCACCGAGCGCAGGAGATCGCGGGTGGGGGCGAAAGCGCCGGCCAGATCGGGCTGGTCCACCCGACCCGGCGCCCCGCTGGCCGCCACCTGCACCCCCGTCGCCGCCGCCGTCTCGGCCGTGGCCCGCTGGATGGAGTGGAAGGCCGCCAGCATGGTCGCGAACATGACCAGCAGGAAGGCGAAGACCACGATCGCGAACTCGACCATCGCCTGTCCCGACCGGCACCGGTGCGCACTCGTGACCAACATCCCTCACTGGATCGCCAAGCCGCCCTATATCTAACCCGGACGGCGCCACGAGGTGTTACGCCAGGCTGCGGACAAAGTCCGGTCGCGGCCGGCGTCGCGCCCCGCCACGATTCGAAGGTGATATTGCTACATACATTGATTCCGTGGACAACGATGTAATTTTGGTCGCCGACGTCGACGGGTGACGGACAATGGCGTCCCATCCGTGTCACGGCCGGGAACCTGGCGCTACGCTATCCGCCATGTGGGGCAAGTACCCGTCACCGCGCTGGCTGGCCCGACGCGACGGTCAGAGCATGGTCGAGTACGCTCTCATCCTGGTCCTGGTCGCGATCGTGGTCATCGGCATCCTGACCACGCTGGGGACCAAGCTCCAGGGCGTGTTCAACGAGATCGTCAACAGCCTCAAGTAGCCGGCCGCCGGCCGGGACCTCGCCGTCCCCCCGCCGGCATCGCCGCGGTCCCTCTGACGTGCCCGGGAACGCCGCCGCGGCCCTCCCGGCCGTGAACGCGCTCCTCGCCACCGAGCATGACGCAACCCGCGGTCGGTCCCGCCTCCTCATCTCCACAGCCCGTCCGCGCCCTCCACGACGCGGGCGTGCCGGGAGGGGACCGAGCCGCATCAGTCGGGCCGCAGCACCGCGTCGACGGTCTGCACCCGGACCGGACGGTGGCGGCGACGGACGAGCAGGCCCCGTCCGGCGGGCTGGGGAGCGGCCCGGTGGAGTCCGAGCAGGGGGCCCTCGGCGGGGTCCCCGGACAGGATCAGGCCGGGGGCCTGGAGCTCCCGGAGGCGCCCGAGGAGCGGGTCCATGCTCGCTCTGGCCATGCCCCCCACGCGCCGGGCCACCACCACGTGCAGGCCCAGGTCCCGGCCCTGGGCCAGCAGCTCGACCAGGGGCGCCAGCGGACTGCCGGCCGGTGAGGCCACCAGGTCGTAGTCGTCGACGACGACATAGAAGTCGGGTCCAGTCCACCAGGAGCGGGCGGCGATGGCCTCGGCGGAGAGCGTGGGAGCGGGCAGGCGCTCCACGATGCCGGTGGCCAACTCCCGGATCGCGCCCACGGCCTGGGGAGCGGCGCCACAGTAGGCCCAGAGCTGCTCCGGCCGTGCCGCTCCCAGCAGCGTGCGCCGGTAGTCGACGACCAGGAACATGGCCCGGTCCGGGCCCTGTCGCTGCTGCAGCCCCGCCATCCAGGAGCGGAGGAAGGTGGTCTTCCCCGATTCGGCGTCGCCGAAGACCAGGAAGTGGGCGTCGGTGCCGCCCAGGTCGAGGTACACCGGCGTCAGCTCCAGCTCCTCGATCCCGATCGGTACCCCGGGAAGGAGATCCCGGCCGGGTGCGGGCAGGTCGCGCGGCGTGACCCGCGCCGGCAAGAGGCGAACCACGGGCGCACCGTGGCCTCCCCAGGCGGCCGCGGCCGCCGCCACCACCTGCTCCGCGGGACCGCCGAGCCGGGGCAGGGCGACCTGGAGCAGGGTCGAGTCGGAGGAGAGCGCCCGGCCGGGGACGTCCACCGGGATGGAGAGGGCCGCCCGTCGGTCGATCTCGGACTCGGCGGCGTCGTTGAGACGTAGCTCCAGCCGGCCCCCGACGTTGTCGCGCAGGTTGGGCCGGATCTCGTGCCAGCGATTGGCGGTCAGCACCAGGTGGCACCCGACCCGGAGGCCGCGGGTCGCGATCTCGCGGAGCGGCGCCTCGAGGTCCTCCAGGTCCTCACGGACGGCGCCCCAGCCGTCGACGAGCAGGAACACGTCGCTCCCCAGCTCGGGCGGCACCGACCCCTCGGCCCGCCGTCGGCGGAGCGTCTCGGGGGAGTCGATGCCGAGCTCCCGGAGCCGGGTCTCGCGCTCGTCCATCAGCGATCGGACCTCGCCCACCGTCCGCCGCACCTTCTCCGGATCGAGACGTCCGGCCACGTCGCCGAGGTGGGGGGCACCGGCCAGCGAGGCGAGCATGCCTCCGCCGTAGTCCACGGCGTAGATGCGCGCCTCGTCCGGGGTGTGGGTGGCCACGAGGGCCAGGACCAGCGTGCGGAGGAAGGTGCTCTTGCCGGTCCTGGGCGCCCCGACCACGATCAGATGGCCGGCCCAGCCGGTGAAGTCGAGGACGAAGGGGCGCTGGGACTGGGCGAGCGGCTCGTCGAGCAGGCCAACCGGGACTCGGGCCTGGCCGAGATGGGGCCAGCCCAGCGACTGCAGGCCGCGTCGGGGATGCCGGCCCAGGGGTGGCAGCAGCCGGTCCAGGCTCAGCTCCGAGGGCAACGGCGGCAACCATACCTGGTGCGCGGGCGGCGCGCCGGCCGAGCGCACCTGCTCCACGGCCACGGCCATCTCGCTGGGCAGGTCGCCCTGAGAGGAGGGAAGCGGGACCCCCTCCCCGAGGTCACAGGGCACCAGGCCCCGGGCGAACCGCGGCGACGGCGTCGCCTCCGGCTCGGCCGCCGGCGGCCGGGAAGCGGAGACCAGCGCCGCCCGGAAGCGCTGGTAGACCTCGGTGTGGACCTTGAGGTAGGCCGAGCCCGGGATCGCCGGCAGCCGGTACGCGTCCGGGGTTCCGAGCACGCTGTGGCTCTCGGCCGGAGTGAAGGTGCGCAGACAGATGCGATAGGAGAGGTGGCTCTCCAGGCCGCGCAGACGGCCCTCCTCAAGACGCTGGCTGGCCAGCAGCAGGTGCATGCCCAGGCTGCGCCCCACCCGGCCGATGGCCACGAACAGCTCGATGAAGTCGGGCCGGCTGGCGAGCAGCTCGCCGAACTCGTCCACGATGATCAGGAGGTAGGGCAGGGGCTGGGGGTCGGGCAGCCGTCCGGCGGAGCGCCGCTGCTGGTACTCCCTGACGCTGTCGAGGTTGCCGGCGCGGCGGAGCAGGCTCTGGCGACGCTGCATCTCGCCGAAGAGCGCGGCGTAGGTGCGGTCGATCATGGCCGCGTCGTCGGCCAGGTTGGTGATCATGCCGGCCACGTGGGGCAGCTCGGCCAGGCCGGCGAAGGCGGCCCCG
>DASRBU010000293.1:0-14468 GCA_035653475.1 Candidatus Dormiibacterota bacterium
CTTCTACATCGTGGACCGCAAGAAGGAGCTGATCATCCGGGGCGGCTTCAACGTCTACCCGCGCGAGGTCGAGGAGGTGCTCTACGCCCATCCGGCGGTGGCCGCGGCGGCGGTGGTGCCCATGCCCGACGAGCGGCTGGGAGAGGAGGTACGGGCCGTGGTCCAGCTCGCCCCGGGCCGGCGGGCGACGGCCGAGGAGCTGATCGCCTTCTGCCGCGAGCGGCTGGCCGCCTACAAGTACCCACGGGTGGTGGAGTTCGTGGACCAGCTGCCCATCGGCCCCACCGGCAAGGTCCTGAAGCGGGAGCTGATCGAACGGGCCCGGAGCGGGGCCGGGTCATAGGACGACCGTCGTCCGGCTTCGGCGGAGCGTGCCTCGGCCATTGTGCTACCACGTAGACACCGTGATCAACAGAGTGGGCATCCGGGAGCTGCGGCAGCAGGCCAGCGCGGTGCTGAAACGGGTTGCCGGCGGCGAGGTGATCGAGGTGATGGACCACGGACATCCCATCGCCCGCATCGTTCCCCTCCGCCCCAGCGCGCTCGACCAGCTCGCGCTCGAGGGCCGGGCCACCGAGGCCACCGGCGACCTCCTGGACCTGATGGACGAGCTGGGCCTGCCCCTGCCCCCGGAGCCGGGCCGCCGGCTGCCTTCCCGGGCCCTGGCCGAGCTTCGCGCCGATGAGCGGTAGGGTAACCTACCTCGACACCTCCGCCTTCGTGAAGCTCGTAACCGTCGAGCCGGAGTCGGCGGCCCTCCGGCGCTTCCTGGGCCGCTGGCCGCGGCGGGCCTCGGCCGCCGTGCTGCGCACCGAGGTCGCCCGCGCCCTTCGTCGCGCCGGCTACGAGGCGCGGGTGGGCACCGCCCGGCGCCTCCTCGCCGCCATGTGGCTCGTCCGCCCCGACGAGCCTCTGCTGGACCGGGCCGGCGAGCTGGAGCCACGGACGCTCCGCTCCCTGGACGCCCTGCACCTGGCCGCCGCCCCGGCCATCGGCCCCGAGCTGGGCGCCTTTCTCACCTACGACGAGCGGCTGGCCGAGGCGGCGCGAGGGGTCGGGTTGACGGTCCACGCCCCCGGCTGAGCGGGGCGCCCGCGCGACCCCAGGTGCCGCGCCGGCCCGCGGGCCGGAAATGCAACCGGCCGAAAGGCACGAAACGCTCTCGGTAACCATTACGGCCGTGCCCGGTGCGGGTGCGACGATCCGAAGCACCCGATGGTTCGCGCCCGGGCATGCCCATCGAGCCCGGCCAGCCCGGACCGCACGGGAGATCGAGGTCGGCCACGACCACTGAGGGCGCCCGAGACCCGGGGCGACGGCCGAACGACCTGGCCCCCGCCGGCTCAGCCGGCGGCGACCGCCTCGCCGGCCGGGGCGCCCACCGGCCCCAGGTGGCGCTGGAACCAGCCCATCAGCCGGCGCAGCCGCTCCACCCGCCGGTCAGGCCGCCCGCTCCGGGACAGCTCGTGCGACTCCCCCGGGAAGCGCACCAGCTCCACCTCCCGCCCCAGCAGCCGCAGGGCGGCGAACAGCTCCTCCGCCTGGGAGATGGGGCAGCGCAGGTCCTGCTCCCCGTGCAGGAGCAGGAGCGGGGTCCGGATCTCGCGCGCGTAGCGCAGGGGCGAGCGCCGCCACAGCTCGTCGGCGTCCGGCCAGGGCGGCGGCCCCATCTCCACCGCGTTCCAGAGCACGATGTCGTCCTGGCCGTAGTCGCTGACCAGGTTGGACAGCGAGCGCATGGCCACCGCGGCCGCGAAGCGATCGGTGTGGCCCACGATCCAGTTGGTCATGAAGCCCCCGTAGGACCCTCCGGTCACCCCCAGCCGGGAGGTGTCCACGAACCCCGTCCGCTCGATCAGCTGGTCCAGGGCGGTCATCAGGTCCTCGTAGTCGGCCCCTCCCCAGTCGCGGACCACCGCCCGTTTGAAGGCCTCCCCGTAGCCGTCGGAGCCCCGGGGGTTGACGTAGAAGACCAGGAACCCCATGCCGGCCAGGACCTGGAACTCGTGGAAGAAGGTCCAGCCGTACTGTCCGTGCGGCCCCCCGTGGATCTGCATCACCAGTGGGTAGCGGCGCCCGGGGTCGAAGCCCGGAGGGCGGAGCAGCCAGCCCTCGATCTGGAGGCCGTCGCGGGCGGTGAACAGGTGCCGCTCGGGCAGGGCCAGGTAGCGGTCCCGCAACCAGGGGTTGGCGTCGGTGAGCCGCCGCTCCTCCCCGTCCCGGGCCAGCACCACCTCGCCGGGGGAGGCGGGGTCGGCGACGCAGGCCGCGACCAGCTCCCCGCGGAGGTCGAAGTCGTAGACCACCCGGCGGGGGGCGGGGAGCTCGACCCTCCAGCGACCGTCGAGGTCCACCGAGCACACCTCGGCCGTGCCCGGACCGGTGGCGAGGAAGACGACCCGGTCGCCCCCCTCCGACCAGAGCAGGCGCGACCCGTGCCCCGCCCGCATGTCGGTGAACGGAGGGGAGCCGCCGGCGGCCCGGTCCAGCTCGGCGGTGAGGCAGCGGGGCGCCCCGCCCGCGGCGGGCACGACCCAGATCCGCTCGTGGCGGCCGCCGTCCTCGTCCAGCGGCGCCACGAAGGCGATCAGGTCGCCGCGCGGCGACCACACCGGGGAGGAGAGCATCAGGCCTCCGCAGACCTCCCGGAGGCCCGGGCCGGCGCCACCGGGCGAGACCTCGACCAGGTAGAGCCGGCGCGTGCGGCGCAGGTCGGCGTCCGGCTCGGCGTCGCCGGCCACCACCATCCGGCGTCCGTCGGGGGCCCAGTCGAAGCCCTCCACCGACCAGGCCCCGGCGGTGAGCTGGCGGGGCTCGCCGCCCGAGGCCGGCACCAGGAAGAGGTGGGCGTGACGGCCGTCCACGAACCCCGACCCGTCGCGCTTGTGGTCGAGCCGACGCACCACCCGGGCCACTGGCGGACGCCTCGCCTGCTCCTCGTCCTCGACCGGGCGGGGGTCCTCGACCACCGCCTGCGGATCGGAGAGGGTCCGGGCCAGGACCGCGATCCACTCCCCGTCCGGGGACCAGCGGGCGGCGAGGACACCGTCCGGCAGCTCGGTCAGGCAACGGCTGCGGCCGCTCGCCAGCTCGGCGACGAAGAGCTGGTCCCGAGCCCCCTTCCTCCCCAAGAAGGCGACGCGGTCCCCGTTCGGCGACCACTCCGGCGAGTGGTCGCGGGCCGAGGCTGCCTCCAGCTCCTGGAGCGGCCTCCCCTCGAGGTCGGCCACGACCACCCGCCCCCGGTTCCGGCGGGCCTCGAGGTCGACCCAGCCGACCTGGTACGCGACCCGGTCGCGGCCGGGCCCCAGCCGCACGTGGTCGACCCAGCGGAAGCGGGCCAGGTCCTCCGGCGTCAGCGGCGCGGACACGAGCGCTTATTCAACCACGGGCGCCGGACCACCGGGGGCCGGGGCGCAGTAGGCTCTTCACGTGAGCCGGGCCACGCTCGCCGGGCTGGTGGGCGGTGTCGTCGCCATCGCGACCATGGAGCTGGCCTCCCTGGCCGGGCTGCAACCGCTGCCGGCGCTGGTCCAGGAGCCGCTGCTCTCACACCTCCCCGGACCGCTCTTCGGGTTCCTGATCGACCGGCTCCAGCACGCCGGCAAGGTCCTGGAGGAGGTCGGGCTGCTGCTGGTCATGCTGGCCGTCCTCACCGGCCTGGGCGCGGCCATGGAGCCGCTCGCCCGCCGCTCGCCGGGGGCGGCGGCCCTGGCCCTGGCCGCCATTCCCTGGCTCCTGGTCTGCCTGCTCCTGCTCCCGCTCACCGGCCGGGGTCCTCTGGGTCTGGGCGGGGGGACGGTGCTCACCCCACTGGCCTGGGGCCTCGTCTTCGCCCTCGACGCGGCCACCTGGCGGGCCGTGCGCCAGGAGGCCGGCGCGGCGGCGATGGACCCGGGGCGGCGCCGGCTGCTGCGGCTCCTGCCCGCCGGGGTGGCCGCCGGCGGGCTGGTGTTGATCGGGGCCGCCCGGGCGCCGGACTGGCTCCGGCAGGCGCTCGCGCCCCCGGAGTCCGGGCTGAGTGGGCCGGTGCCGGCGATCACGCCGGTCCGCGACTTCTACCAGGTGACCAAGAACTTCCAGGACCCGGTGGTGCCGGTCGCGGGATGGACCCTCCGGGTGACGGGCCTGATCGGCCGGCCGCTGCGGCTCGGCTACGCCGAGCTGACGGCCATCCCCGCCGTGACCGAGGTGATCACCCTGGAGTGCATCAGCAACGACGTGGGCGGCCCGCTGATGAGCACGGGGGTGTTCACCGGCGTGTCCTTGAGGGACCTGCTGGTGATGGCGGAGCCGGGCGCTGGGGCGCACGCGGTCAACTTCCACGCCCGCGACGGCTACACGGAGACCCTCCCCCTGGCCACGGCCCTGGCCGAGCCCTCCATCCTGGTGGCCTACCGGCTGGACGGCCAGCCCCTGCCCGAGGCCCACGGCTTCCCGGCCCGGATGGTCGTCCCCGGCCGCTACGGCATGAAGGGCCCCAAGTGGCTGGACCGGATCGAGGTGGCGGCCGCGCCCGAGCCGGGGTTCTGGGAGCAACAGGGCTGGGACTCCCGGGCCATGGTCCGGACCACCTCCCGGATTGACTCACCCCAGAACGGGGCCATCGTCCGCCCCGGTCCGGTGCCCCTGGCCGGGGTGGCCTTCGCCGGCACCAGGGGGATCCGCACGGTGGAGTGGAGCGCCGACGGCGGCCGCTCCTGGTCCCCGGCCGAGCTGGAGCCCCCCCTGTCGTCGCTGACCTGGGTGCGCTGGCGCGCGGTCTGGACCCCGGACCGGCCGGGCGAGTACACGCTGATGGTCCGGGCCCGCGACGGCCACGGCGACCTCCAGCGGCGCGACCCGGCGCCCACCTTCCCGGCCGGGGCCGCCGGCTACCACGTGATCAGCCTCAGCGTCGACTGAGGCGGCTCAGCGGTGGACGGGACGCACCAGCGTCCATCCCGCCTTGACGGTGTCCCAGAGCATGCGCACCCCGCCCTCCTTGCGCAGCATGCGAAAGATCCTCGACTGCTTGTCCCACTTGGAGACGCCGTCGACGCGGAAGAACTCGTCCAGGGCTCGGTCCAGCAGGCCGGGGTAGGTCCCCAGCATCCGGGGGTTGTGCTCCAGCAGGGGCACGGCCCGGTCGTACTTGCGCATGTCGGCCATGATCCAGCTCCGGTCCAGGCGCATCTTGTACTCCCGGAGCGAGCGGGCGCTGAAGTCACCCTTCTCCTTGGCGTGAACCACCACCTCGCCGGCGATCCGCCCGCTCTCCATGGCCAGGTTGGAGCCCTCGCGATGGACCGGGTTGGAGAGCCCGGCGGCGTCACCGCAGACCAGGTAGCCGTCGCCGTAGAGCCGGGGGATGCCCCGGTAGCCCCCCTCGGGGATCATCTTGGCCAGGTACTCCACGGTCTCGCCGCCCTGGAGCAGGGGCCGGATGGCGGGATGGCTCTTGAAGTGGTTGAGGATCGAGTTGGGCGTTCGCCGCGCCAGCTCCTCGCGGGAGAGCCGGGTGTCGCAGAGCTCGCTCAGCAGGGCACCGCCGCCGACCGAGACCGTGTCCCGGTTGGTGTAGACGAACATGAACCCGGACAGCCCCATGGTGGCCGAGCCGTAGCACTCGATGGAGGCGCCCTCCCCCGGCTCGCAGTTGAACCGCGACTCGATCACGGCCGGGTCCAGGGCGATCACCTCCTTCACCGCCATGGCCGCCTGGTTGGGCCTGAGCCGGGGCTTGAGGCCGGCCTTCTCCAGCAGCCGGCTGCCCAGGCCGATGCCCTCACAGATCACCACCACGTCGGCGTAGAGGTCGCCCTCGCGCCCGGTCCTGACCCCGACCACCCGCCCGTCGCGCAGGATCAGCTCCTCGACCACGGTCTCGGGGACGAGCAGGGCCCCGACCTCCTCCGCCTTGCTCGCGAACCAGGCGTCGAACCGGGCCCGGAGCACCGAGAACGAGTGCGGGCGCTCCCGGTTGCGCAGGTTCTTGTAGCCCAGGAGCCGGATGGCCGCCTGGTCGGTCATCATCCAGCGCTGCTCCTCGATGATGGGGCGCTCCAGCGGCGCCTCCCGCCAGGCGTCTCCCACCACCAGCTCCAGGTAGTGGGGGTAGAAGATGCCCCCCATGACGTTCTTCGAGCCCGGCTTCACGCCCCGCTCGATCAGCGCCACCTGCAGGCCGGCCCTGGCCATGGTGTAGGCGGCCGCCGTCCCCGCCGGCCCTGCCCCTACCACGATCGCGTCGAGCTTCTCCTCGTCTGCCACTGCGGCAACATCCTAAAGCGTGACCACGAACCAGTACCAGGCCGTACCGCCAGCCGCGCCCGGGCCATGAAGCTGGTGGGCCTGACCGGTGGCATCGGCACCGGCAAGAGCACGGTCTCGGCCCTGCTGCGCGCCAGGGGCGTTTGCGTGGTGGACGCCGACGAGGCGACCCGTGCCGTCCAGGTCCCCGGCTCGCCAGGGCTGGAGCGGATCGTGGAGGCCTTCGGGCCGGAGTTCCTCACGCCCTCCGGGGAGCTCGACCGGGCTCGCCTGGCGGCCATCGTCTTCAAGGACCCCGAGGCCCGGCGGCGCCTGAACGCGATCGTGCACCCCCTGGTCCGGGCCTGGATGGCGGAGCGGGTCCGCGAGGCGGCCGAGCGGGGCGAGCGGATCGTCGTGCTCGACATCCCCCTCCTCTACGAGAGCCGGGGCGAGGAGGGCCTGGACGCGGTGATCGTCGTCTACGCCCCGCCCGAGCTCCAGCTGCGGCGGCTGGTGGAGCTGCGGGGGATGAGCGAGGCCGAGGCCCGGGAGCGGATCGCGGCCCAGCTGCCGATCGACGAGAAGCGCCGCCGAGCCCGGCACGTGATCCTCAACACCGGCGACCTGGAGTGGCTCCGGGCCGAGGTCGAGCGCGTCTGGCGGGAGGTGGCCGCCGACCCGCCCGGGCCCGACCCCCCCGGGCGGGGGAGGCGGGGCTGAGCCCGGGCGGGACCTGGCCGCGGCGAGACCCGGTCGCGGTTCAGACCACACCTGCCGCCCGCAGCTCACCCAGCCGGGCCTCGTCCACGCCCACCGTGGCCAGGATCTCCGCCGTGTGCTCACCCAGCCGGGGCGGGGGCAGGCGCCGCCAGCCCTCCTCCAGGCGCACGGGGGGCGCGACCTCGAGCCCGGTGGGCTGCTCCAGGATCAGCCCGCGCGCCCGCACCTGGGGATGGCCGGCCACCTCGTCCAGCTCCAGGACCGGCTCCACGCAGGCCTCGGCGCCGGCCAGCAGCTCCGCCCACTCGTCCCTCGTCCGGCGGGCGAAGATGGCCGCCAGCTCCCCGCGCAGCCACTCCTGGCGTCCGTCGTCCAGGTACCCGTCGTCGGCCAGGTCGGGGCGGCCCAGGGCCTCGCACAGCCCCCGCCAGAACTTGGGCTCCAGCGCGCCCACGGCCAGGTAGCGGCCGTCTCGGCAGCGGTACACGTCGTAGCAGGCGTAGCGGCCGGTGAGGCGGTGCCGGCCCCGGTCGGGGACCCGGCCCTCGGCGTGCGCCTGGGCCAGGGCCGGCGCCAGCCAGGAGAGGGCGCCGTCGGTCATGGAGACGTCGAGGAACCGGCCCTCGCCGCCCCGCTGCACCGCCACCAGGGCACCCAGGATCGCCACCGCCGCCGCCTGCCCGCCCCCGCCCAGGTCGGCGACCTGGACCGAGAGCGGATGCGGGGCCTCGCCGGCCCTGGCGTTCATCCCCAGCGCTCCGGCGATGGCCATGTAGTCGATGTCGTGGCCGGCGCGGCCCGCCCACGGACCCTCCTGGCCGTAGCCGGTGATGGCGCAGACCACCAGCCGGGGGTTGAGGCGGTGGAGGACCGGCCAGCCCAGGCCGAGGCGGTCCATGACGCCGGGACGGTTGCCCTCCACGACCACGTCGGCCGTGCGCGCCAGGGCCAGGAACAGCTCCCGACCCTCCCCGGTCTTCAGGTTCAGGGTCAGGCTGCGCTTGTTGCGGTTCAGGGCGTTGAAGAGCACGCTCTGCCCCTCCACCAGGGGCGGGTACCAGCGCAGGTAGTCACCGCTGCCCGGCTCCTCCACCTTGACCACGTCGGCGCCCATGTCGGCCAGGAGCAGGGAGCAGTAGGCGCCCGGCAGCAACCGGGTGAGGTCCAGCACGCGAATGCCCTCCAGAGCCACCGAACCTATTGTCGCGGTTCCCCCTCCGGCTCGGGGGGCGACCCCACCTCCCGCTGGCCGCCCCGAGGGCGCCGGGTTGGCAGCCGCCCCGGCGCGTGGTAAGTAAGCCGTGGACGGATTCGAGGCGTGCGACCTCCTCAGCACCTGGCCGAGATCACGATCAAGGTGCCCGGCCCCTTCGCCGGGGTGGCGGACCTCGGCTTCAGCGCCCGCTACCCGGAGCAGGTGCCCTTCGCCCCGCTGCGCGACGTCCCGCTCTGGATCGAGGGACCGGCGCGGCCCATGCAGCGGCTGGCCGCCCGCCTGCGTCTGCTGGCGGAGGCGAGCCGCTCCGCCCACGGCTGGACCCAGCCCGTCGTCCTCAGCGACGAGGTCGTGGTCATGGCCTTCCAGGACCGCTCCGGGAGCCTCCGGGAAACCGGGCTCCACGGCCGCGGCCTGGGGTACGTCCGGGATCTGGCCGGCTACGTGCTGAACCTGGTCCGGCCGGTGGTCTTCCCCTTCCTCCAGGACTGCGCCGAGATCGCCAACCTCAGGCTGACCGAGCAGATCGAGATGGACGTCCGCCGGGCCGAGCATCAGATCGTCACCCTGACCTTGGAGCGGGGCCAGATCGCGCCCAGCAACGGGGTGGACGTGCTGGCCTGATCTCGATCGAGCGGTGCCCGGGCGACCCGAGGCGTTCAGCGCGGGCTCGGTGAGGGGGAGGGCGCCGGGCTGGCGGTGGGGGAGGCCGAGGGCGTCGGCGATGGCGCCGGGGCGGCGGCGCTGATCGGGGCCGGCGTGGCCGGCACCGGAGCGTTGGCCAGTGGCGCCGCCGATCGGTTGCCCAGGGCGAGCGCGATGGGGACCGCGATCAACCCCACCAGCACGGTCAGCACGAACGTGATCGCGCCCCACTCACGGCGCAGGAAGGACCAGTTCACCGCGGCCGTGATTCTAGGCCACCCGCCGCCGGGGCGGCGAGGCGGCAGGCGGCCACCTCAGCTGCCCGGCCCGTGCCGGGTCGCCGCCTCCCCCTCCTTGCGCCGCTGGTTCAGCAGGCGCACGAAGTCCTGGGCTCTCGCCATCGCCTTCCAGCGCTCGGGGAAGAAGTCCTGGGCCAGGATGGACCTGTCTGGCAGCTGGTAGACGGTGACGCACCACTTGTTGAGGGTCCGTGTCACCTCCACCTCGAAATCCTTCTCGGCGGTCTCGTAGCGCACGACCCTGTCGTCATCGAAGCGCCGTTTTCCTGACACTGCCATAGCAACAAGTCCTGGTGAGGGGAGCACAGGCTCATGGGAGAGTATCCCATGATTATACTGGCCCTGCTGCGGATTTCAGACGCGATCGTGTCTCCAAATCGGAGACCGAGATCAGATCGCGGATGACGTCGAGCATGGCCTCGCGCAGATCCGGCCGCTTGAGCGCCAGGGCGAGGTTTGCCTTGAGGTAGCCGGGCAGGGTGCCCGTGTCGTAGTAATCGCCCTCGAACTCGTACGCCACCACTCGTCCACCGCCCAGCGTACGACGGATGGCGTCGGTGAGCTGAACCTCTTTGCCGGCACCGGGCTCGGTCTCGGCCAGGGCGGCGAGGACCTCGGGGGTGAGGACGTAGCGGCCCACGATGGCCAGGTCGCTCGGCGCCTGGTCCGGGCCGGGCTTCTCCACCAGGTCCTCGACCTCGTGCAGCCGGCCACTGGAGGAGCCGGTGGACACGATGCCGTAGCGGCCGACCTGATCGCGCGGGACGCGGCGCACCGCCAGCACCGTGGCCCCGGTCCGGGCGTGGACCTCCATGAGCTGCCGCAGGCAGGGGGTCCCGCCCAGGACGACGTCGTCGGCGAGGAGGACCGCGCAGGGCTCGCCTTCGACCAGCCGGCGCGCGGTCCACACGGCATGGCCCAGCCCGAGCGGCTCCTTCTGGCGAACGTAGGCGATGTCCACCTGCTCGCTCAGCGCGTCCACCCGGGCCAGGACCTCGACCAGCTCGTCCTTGCCCCGTTCCCGCAGGTAGCGCTCGATCTCGCCCGAGCGGTCGAAGTGATCCTCGATGGCGCGTTTCCCTCCGCTGGTGACGATGATCACCTGTTCGAGGCCGGAGGCGATGGCCTCCTCGACACCGTACTGGATGGTCGGCTTGTCGACCAGGGGCAGCATCTCCTTGGGCTGCGCCTTGGTGATGGGCAGGAATCGGGTGCCGAGCCCGGCGGCGGGGAAGACGGCACGGCGAACGGTACGCATCGTCATCCAGCACAATGTACGCGGTGGGCTCCGTGGAATCCCTCCAACCAGGTGTGGAAGGCCGCCTGGAGCGGGTGGTCGACGACACCCTGCTCACCCGTCACGTGGGCGGGGACGGGCTCTTCGCCACGCCCTCGATGATCTTGCTCATGGAGCAGACCGCCCACGCCTCGGTCGCCCCCTACCTGGGTCAGGGGCAGACCACGGTCGGCTACGAGGTCTGCGTCCGCCACCTCGCCCCGGCCCGGGCCGGCGACCGCCTGACCGTGTCGAGCCGACTGACCGAGGTCAGGGGCAACCGGCTCCTCTTCCAGGTGGAGTGCCGGCGAGGCGAGGTCCTGATCGGGAGCGGCACCCACCGGCGGGCGGTCGTGCCCGCCCTCTGAACCCGGGCCTCCCAGGCGCCGGCCCCGGGCCGCGGCCCCGCCGGAGGGCGGTGCCTGGCCCTCCCGGCCGCTGCGCCTAAGATAGAGCGACTTGCCCGAGACCAGCACCGCCGCCGAGATCGAGGCCGTCGGCCCGGAGGCCATCGAACGAGCCGCCGCCGAGCTCCGCGACCACCTGCCCCCGAGCCCCCTGCAGTACTCGCGCGCCTTCGCCGCCAAGGTCGGCTGCCACGTCTACCTGAAGATCGAGACGGTCCATCCCACCCGCGCCTTCAAGGTTCGGGGGGCGCTCAACAAGCTGGCCCGCATGCGCCCGGAGGAGCGGGCATCGGGCGTGATCACGGCCTCGGCCGGCAACCACGGCCAGGGCGTCGCCTACGCCGCTCAGGCCTTCCGGGTGCCCGCCACCGTCTACGTGCCCGACAACGCCAACCGGTTCAAGGTCCAGGCCATCAAGCGCATGGGGAGCCGGGTGGTGCACGCCGGCCGCACCTATGCCGAGGCCTACGCCGAGGCCATGCGGGCCCGGGAGGCGAGCGGGGCCACCTTCGTGCACGCCTTCGACGACCCCGACGTCATCGCCGGCCAGGGCACGATCGCGGTGGAGCTGCTGCAGCAGCTGCCGGCGGTGGACACGGTCCTGGTCCCGGTGGGGGGCGGCGGCCTGATCTCGGGCATCGCCGCCTACCTCCGGGCGCGGCGGCCCTCGGTCCTGGTGGTGGGCGTGGAGCCGGCGGGCGCCGACGCCATGACCCGCTCGCTGGCCGCCGGCCGGCCGGTGGTGCTCGAGGACGTCCACACCATGGCCGACGGGCTGGCCGCGGACGCCCCCGGCGACCTCACCTTCCGGATCGCCCGGGCCTGCGTGGATCGCATGCTCACGGTCGAAGAGCCCGAGCTGCTCCGTGCCATCCGGCTCCTCTTCGAGTGGGAGCACCTCCTGGCCGAGCCCGCCGGCGCCGCCGCCCTGGCGGCGCTGCTCCACCACTACGCCCCCGAGCCCGAGGAGCGGGTGGTCGTGATCCTCTCCGGCGCCAACCTCACCGAGGAGCTGATGCTGCAGGCCCTGAAGGCGCGGTGAGGCGCCCGGGGTCCTCGCACCTTCCCGGCGGCCGGTCCAGCGGGTACGCTGTGCAGGTCACATGAAGGCGTACGTCCTCATCAACGCATCGCCGGGCCGGGCGCTCGAGGTCGCCGGGCGGCTGCAGAATCAGGAGGGGATCTCCGCCGCCGACGCCATCACCGGTGAGTACGACGTGATCGCCGTCTGTGAGGCGCCGGACGTGAACGCGATCGGCCAGCTGATCGTGGAGAAGATCCAGAAGGTCGAGGGCGTCTTCAAGACCATCACCTGCCTGGTGGTCACCTGAGCCGGCCGCCTCCCTGGTCGGCGGCGCTGGGCCGAGGGCGGCCCAGACGGGAGCTGGCCGCCGGCGCGGGCCGGGCGGCGGCGGCCCCCTCGAGGCTGAGGGCGAAGCGCGCCGCCCGCACCAGCTCCGGGACGGCCGCCTCCAGCGTCGTCGCCACCGGCGCCCAGCCCAGCTCCCGCCGGCTCCAGCCGTCGGCGACGAGGTGGGGACGTCCGAAGAGGTCAGCCATGAAGGGGGTCGACCAGCACTCCTGGCCCGCCGGCGGGCGCAACCGCTGCAGCCAGGCCGCGAGCCGGGTCAGGTCGTAGGAGAGCCAGCCCACTCGCGGCGGCAGACCCAGCTCCTTGGCCAGGGTGAGGACCAGGTTCCGCCAGGTGGTTCGGAACCCGGCCACCAGGTAGGCGAGCCCCGGGGCCCCGCGGACGCCTGCCGCGGCCAGGGCGGCACCCAGGTCGGCGGCGGTGACGAAGGCGTGGGGCTCGCGGCCGCCGCCGGGGAGGAGCAGGCGGTGCCCTGCCAGCTGCCGGGTCAGACAGGTGAGGACGGGCTCGCCCGGCGCCACTACCTGCGGGGGCCGGACCGTGACCGTGTCCGGCCGCTCCCGCTCCCGTAGCC
The DNA here is from genome assembly GCA_035653475.1 of Candidatus Dormiibacterota bacterium. Taxonomy (GTDB): domain Bacteria; phylum Chloroflexota; class Dormibacteria; order Dormibacterales; family Dormibacteraceae; genus CADDZO01. The sequence goes on from DASRBU010000293.1 coordinate 12,744, forward strand.
AGCGCTCGTCCTCCGCCGCCAGCCGCTCGTAGGGATGCCGTGGACGCGGGATGGTGCGCTCGCTGATCCGTCCCTCCTGGAAGCCGAGGACGTAGGTGGTGGAGAGGTAGGCCAACCGCCGCACCCCGGCCGCACGCGCGTGGTCGACCACGTGGCGGAGGTAGGGGTGCGGTTGTCGCGCCCACCGGTCCCGGGGAAGGCGGGCCAGGGGGTCGCGGAGGCGTACCGAGAGGTACACGACCTCGGCCCCCTCCATCACCGCCCTCAGGTCGTCGTCCGGCTCCGCGCGGCGCACCCGCACCCGTCCCTCCAGGGCGGCCACCACGGCCCTGCCCACGCCGCCGGAGGCCCCGATCACGACATGCACCGCTGCCTCCAGCCTACGTGGGCCCGGTGCCCGCCCCCAAACCGGATCGTGGGCCGGGGTGGGGCAGGCGGCGTCGCCCCTCAGCCGGCGAGGAAGTCTTCCAGGGCGCGGTTGAAGTCGGCGGGACGATCGGCCTGGGGCGAGTGGCCGGCCCCGTCGATCACGGTCAGCCGGGCGCCGGGCAGCCGCAGGCAGGCGCCCCGCACGCGCTCCACGGGCAGGAGCGAATCCTTCGCCCCCCAGATCAGCGCCACCCGGAGGGGGGCGGCGGCCAGTCGCCCCAGCAGGGAGGTGGAGCCGAGGTAGGAGTCCGGTCGGCTGAGCGCGCGCACGGTGGCCGCGTAGGCACGCGCGTAGTCGCCGTCGGCGTGGAGCTCGCGCAGGTGGGCCAGGTGCTCGTCGTCCAGCAGCCGGTCGGCGTCGTGGTTGCCCAGCCGGCGCGCGATCCGCCGAATGGTGGAGGGCGAGGCCCGGTGGAGCACCTCGCGCGTGATCCGGACCATGGCCTCGCCGGCCTGGGGCAGGATCATCAGCGCGTAGAGCAGGTTGACCCGCGGGCGCACCACGCCCAGGGCGTCGACCAGGGCCAGGCCCGCCACCCGTTCCGGACGGCGCAGGGCCACCTCGGCCACGACCCGGCCCCCCATCGAGGCTCCGACCAGCACCGGTCGGGACGCGGGGGGCAGGCAGCGATCCAGGTACCGCTCGACCACCCGGGCGAACAGCGGGATGCCGTAGCCGCGCTTCGGCTTGGCGCTCCGTCCGAAGCCGGGAAGATCCGGGGCGTAGACGGCGTGGCGCCGGCCGATCACGGGCAGGGTGAAGCGCCACTCCATGTAGCCGGCCGAGCCCAGCCCGTGGACGAAGACCACGGGCGGTTCCCCACCCCCGCCGTAGGTGTGGTGTACGTCCAGCCCGTCCAGGCGGACGTAGTCGGCCCGGAGCTGGCTCATGCCCCGCCCCCGGCGGCCAGGCTGGGCGACGGCCGGCCGCGGGCGCCCCCTGCGCCGGTGGCTCCGCTCCGCCGTCGCTCCCTCACCGCCGACCCGTCCCTACGCCGCACCAGCCTACTATGTTGGGTCATGCGCGATCGGCCGCGCGTCCGCATGGCGCCCAGCCCCACTGGCTACGTCCACCTGGGCAGCGCCCGGACCATGCTCTACAACGTCCTCTTCGCTCGCGCCCGGGGGGGACGCGTGGTGCTGCGCATCGACGACACCGACCTCGGCCGCAGCGAGCCCGAGTACGAGCGGGCCATCTTCGACGGCTTCCGCTGGTTGGGCCTGAGCTGGGACGAGGGGCCGGACGTGGGAGGTCCCTACGGCCCCTACCGCCAGAGCGAGCGGCTCGACCTCTAC
>DASRBU010000294.1:0-6809 GCA_035653475.1 Candidatus Dormiibacterota bacterium
CCGGCCGTGGCCGGCGGCTCGGCATCTCCCTTCCCCAGGACGTCACCAACGAGGAGCTGTACCTCCTGAGCCGCCTCCTGGCCGGTCCCTGGAAGGGGGCCAGGGTCACCCTGGAGCGTCGCAGCCTGCTGCCGCCTCCGCCGCCGGAGGCCATGTCCATCCGTGACCTGGACGCCTGCCGGGTCCTGGTGGTGGTGGCCTCCGACACCGCCGACGACGTCCCCGTGGTCAACCTCCGCCTCAAGAAGGCGGTGAAGAAGCTGGGGGCACGCCTGGTCATCGTCCATCCCCGGGACCTCGACCTGGACCGGTGGCCGCAGGCCGTGCACGTTCGGCCCGAGCCGGGCGGCGCCGCCGCCGCGGTGCGGGCGCTCGCCGGCCACGAGCTGCTCCGCGAGGGGCCGGTCGGCATCCTCTGGGGCGACGGCCGCGGAACCGAGCCGATCGGTGAGCTGGCGGCGGCGGTGGCTGAGCTGGCGGCGGCCGGGATCGTAGGCGCGCCCGACGACCTCGACGGCTGCGAGGCCGTGATCTGCTGGGGGCCGCCGCCGTTGGGCCGCATCCCGGCCAGCGCCCGCTTCACCGCCGTCTGGGACATCCTGCTCAGGCCCGAGCACGGCCGGCCGGACCTGGTCCTCCCCGATCTGAGCTTCGCCGAGACCCAGGGCAGCTACACCAACCTGGAGGGACGGGTGCAGTTCGTGCGCCCCGCCCTGGTCCCCCGGCCTCCGCTGCGCGAGGGCTGGGAGGTGCTGGCGGAGATCGGGCAGCGGCTGGGCATGGCGGGGATGGAGTACGCCGGCATCTTCCAGATCCAGCGCGAGGCCGCCCGGGCGATCCCGGCCTTCGCCCCTCTGGCCGGTCCGCCCGATCCCCAGCCCGAGCCGACGCCGGTCCTCTACGGTCCTGCCCGACCATGAGCCCCTTGCTCACCATCCCCAACCCCGGCGGCGTCTGGACCCACCCCGTCCTGCACTGGGTGATCGTGGTCGCCGCCATGCTGGTCCTGGTCTTCGTCCTGCTCACGGCCGCCGCCTACACGGTCTGGTTCGAACGCGTGGCCCTGGGCCGCCTCCAGCGCCGCCCCGGCCCCAACCGTGTGGGGCCGTTCGGCCTGCTCCAGCTGGCCGCGGACGGGGTGAAGCTCGCCACCAAGGAGAGCTTCGCGCCCCGGGACGTGGATCCGCTCCTCTACGTCGTCGCCCCGGCCATCATGGTGGCGGCCGCCTTCCTGGCCTGGGCGGTGATCCCGGTGGGGATCTGGTACGGGCTGACCTACTGGATCGCCAACCCCAACATCGGCATCCTGCTGGTCTTCGCCGTGAGCTCGATGAACGCCTACGCGCTGCTGCTCGGCGGCTGGGCGTCGAACTCCAAGTACTCGCTGCTGGGCGGGCTCAGGTCCGCGGCCCAGCTGATCAGCTACGAGATGGCCCTGGGCATGTCCCTGGTGCCCGTCTTCATGATCGTGGGCAGCCTCAGGCTCAACGACATCTCCAACTTCTCGGTCCACTGGGGGCCTTACCAGGGTCCGATCCCGCTGATCATCGTCGCCCCGCTCAGCTTCGTTATCTACATGATCTCGGCGGTGGCCGAGACCAACCGGGTGCCCTTCGATCTGCCGGAGGCCGAGCAGGAGCTGGTGGGCGGCTATCTGACCGAGTACTCGGGTCTCAAGTTCACCGCCTTCTACCTGGGCGAGTACGTCAACATGATCACGGTGGCGACGCTCGCCTCTCTGATCTTCTTCGCCGGCTGGAACCCGACCTTCTGGTGGTTGCCGGCGTTCGTTCCTTTCCTCGCCAAGATCATCTTCTTCCTGTTCCTGTATCACTGGCTCCGCACCACCCTGCCCCGGCTGCGCTACGACATGCTGATGCGGCTGGGGTGGAAGGTCCTGCTCCCGCTGGCGATGCTCAACGTGGCGGTGACGGCGGTGGTGCTGGTGGCCGTCACCTAGGGTCGTTGCCATGACAGAAGAGAACGGGACGCGTTCTCCGCGGCCGGAGCCCGCCCCCGAGCCGGAGTCGAGGGAGGTGCCTGCGCGGCGAAGCGTGGTGCGCGACCTGGCCGCCCTGGCGGTGGGGATGAAGACCACGCTCTCCGAGGGCCTGCGCCCGGTCGTCACCACCCAGTATCCGGAGCAGAAGTCACCTCGTTCGGTGCGATACCGGGGCCGCCACTATCTGCGCCGGTACGAAAACGGGCTGGAACGCTGCATCGGTTGCGAGCTGTGCGCTGCCGCCTGTCCGGTGGGTTGCATCCTGGTCATCGCTGCCGAGAACACGGAGGAGCACCGGGTCAGCCCTGGTGAGCGCTACGCCAAGGTCTACGAGATCAACATGCTCCGATGCATCTTCTGCGGCTACTGTCAGGAGGCTTGCCCGGTCCAGGCGATCGTGCTGGGGCCCGAATACGAGCTCTCCGACACGAGCCGCGAGAAGTTCATCTACACGAAGGAGATGCTGCTCGAGCCCGACCCGGCCCAGCAGGAGCCGGTCTACGTTCGCTACGCTCCGGCCTCGGGCGGGGAGGAGACCTGAGGTGCTGGCGGTCGCGGTCTTCTGGGTCATGGCCGTGCTGGCGGTGCTGGGTGGCCTGGGGGTGATCGTCTCCCGGCAGCCCATCCGCTCGATCTTGAGCCTGGTCGTGGTCATGCTCGCGCTCTCGGTGCTGTTCTTGCTGCTCTCCGCGCAGTTCGTGTTCGCCGTCCAGGTGATCGTCTACGCCGGCGCCGTGATGGTGCTCTTCCTGTTCGTGGTGGCGCTGCTCGGTCCGGTGCGGGAGCGAGCCGGGGGCCGTCTGCGCTTCCAGTGGTGGCTCGGCTCGCTGGTGGGGGTGGTCTTCGGGGGCTTCATCTACTCGATGCTGCAGGGGGCCCACTTCCGACCTCCCCAGCGGACCGACCTCTCCGTGTTCGGGACCGTGCAGGAGATCGGCCTGGGCATCTTCACCAGATTCCTGTACCCGTTCGAGCTGACCTCGGTCCTGCTCCTGGTGGCGGCGGTGGGCGCCATCTACCTGAGTCGCGGGGGACGGGCCGGCGCGGGCCGCGGGGCGGCCGCGGCCGACGGCGGGCAGGCACGCAGGGAGGAGGAGCCGCATGCCTGACTACGGACAGATCGCAATCGGTGGCGGAACCCTGAGCAGCAGCTGGTTCCTGGGCCTGGCCGCCATCCTGTTCACCCTGGGCGCGATCGGGGTGTTGATCCGGCGCAACCCACTGGTCATCCTGGTCTGCATCGAGCTGATGCTCAACGCCGCCAACCTGACCTTGATCACGTTCTCCCGCCAGCTCCAGGATCTCGACGGACAGCTCTTCGCCTTGATGGCCATGACGGTGGCCGCCGCCGAGGCCGTGGTGGGACTCGCCATCCTGGTCGACATCTCCCGGGTTCGCGAGCTGGAGGATGTCGACGAGCTGGACGAGCTGAAGGGCTAGCGCATGACCCTGCAGGCCCTCACGCTGGCGATCCTCGTGCTGCCCGCGGCGGGTAGCGTCGGGCTCGGTCTGGGCGCTCTCAGGGTGCCGCGCCGCCTGGTCCAGGTGGTCGGTCCGGGCACGGTCTGGGTGGCCTTCCTGTGCTCGCTGGTCCTGTTCGTCGACCAGCTCACCAACGGCGGCAGGTCCCACGACTTCACCTACTGGACCTGGCTCTCGAGCGGTGATCTGCAGGTTCCGGTCGACCTCTTCGTCGACCGGCTGTCGGTCTTCATGTGCCTCATCGTCACCGGGGTGGGCGGGCTCATCGTCACCTACTCCAACGGGTACATGGAGCACGAGACGGACGGCAGCTACGCACGTTTCTTCTGCTACATGGACCTCTTCATCACGTCCATGTTGCTGCTCGTCCTGGCCGGCAACCTGGTGCTCCTGATCGTGGGTTGGGCGGGGGTCGGTCTCAGCTCCTACCTGCTGATCGGCTTCTTCTACTGGCGCTGGAGCGCGGTGGTCGCCGCCCGCAAGGCGTTCGTGATGAACGTGATCGGCGACGTGGGCATGATCCTGGGCACGTTCGTGCTCTTCGCGGCCTACCACTCGGTCACCTACGCCGGCATCTTCGCCGCGCTCCCGAAGACGGACTCCCCCCTGCTCGAGCTGGCCGCCTTCCTCCTCCTGGTGGGCGCCGTGGCCAAGTCGGCCCAGCTGCCGCTGCACACCTGGCTGCCCGACGCCATGGAGGGTCCGACCCCGGTGTCGGCCCTGATCCACGCCGCCACCATGGTCACCGCCGGGGTCTACCTGGTGGGGCGGCTGCACCCCCTCTACGACCTGGCCTGGATCGCCCACGGGGCGGTGGCGTTGATCGGCACCATGACCGCGCTCTTCGCGGCCTCCATCGCCATCGTCCAGACCGACATCAAGCGGGTCCTGGCCTACTCCACCATGAGCCAGATCGGATACATGTTCCTGGCCGTGGGCGTGGGCGCCTACGCGGCCGGGTTCTTCCACCTGATGGCCCACGCCTTCTTCAAGGCCCTGCTCTTCCTCGGCGCGGGGAACGTCATCCACTCCATGAACGACGAGCAGGACATGCGCCGGTACGGCGGTCTCTGGGGGCAGATGCGAGGCACCTCGATCTGCTTCTTGATCGGCTCGCTCTCGCTGGCCGGCATCATCCCCTTCGTCGGGTTCTGGTCCAAGGAGGTGGTGCTCGGCGACGTCTTCAGCAAGCCCGACGCCGGCGGCTTCCCCCAGGCCATGTGGGCCATCGGCTTCGCCACCGCCATCCTCACCGGCTTCTACACCGGGCGCATGTGGTGGATGGCCTTCAGCGGCGGCCCGTCGCCGGAGCGGCCGGTGGCGCGGCCGCACGAGGCCCAGGCGGTGATGATGGTCCCCGTGGTCGTCCTCGCCGTCCTGAGCACGGTGGGCGGCTTCGTGCAGATCAACGCCGGCTTCCATCCGGGATGGAAGCTGATCGAGGACTGGCTGGCGCCGACCTTCGGCCCCCTGCCCTGGCAGGCCCGGGACCTGGAGTACATCCCCACCGCCGCCACCCTCCTGCTGGCGGGGCTGGCCTTCTGGCCGCTCGCCGACGCCTTCTATCGCCGCCGGATCTGGTCGGTCTGGTCGGAGCGCCTGCCCTTCCTCCAGCGCCTGCTGGAGCGCAAGTACTACGCGGACGAGCTCTACGATCGCCTCTTCGTGCGCCCGATGGACGCCGCCGCCGAGGCCGGCGACCAGCTCCTGGAGGCACCGGTGATCGACGCCGCCCCCGCCGGCGTGGGGGCGACGGCGCGGGGAGGGGCGGGGATCCTCTCCCTGGCCGAGAACGGCCTCTTCCGCACCTACGCGCTGGTCATGCTGGCCGCGGCCCTGGTGGGGCTGGTGATCGTGTTCGCGGTGAGGGGGTAGGCAGATGCTGACGGCGATCTGGCTGGTTCCGGTGGCGGGGGCGCTCGCGGTCTGGCTCCTGCCCCGCCGTCTCACGCTCCCGACCGGGCTTGGGGCCTCGCTGGTGGCGCTGGCGCTCTCCCTGGCGGTCGCGGTGCAGCTGGCTCCCGGGCACCACGGCTACCAGTTCGAGGAGTACGTGCCCTGGGTGCCCCAGCTCGGCATCGCCTACCACCTGGGCATCGACGGCCTCAGCCTGTGGCTGGTCCTGCTCAACGCCCTGCTCACGGTGGTGGCCGTCCTGGTCGCCGGGCGGCGCGTGGCCCGCCGCCGCGCCTTCGTGGCCTTGCTCCTGCTGATGGAGGCGGGCATGGCCGGTGTCTTCCTCGCCGCCGACCTGTTGCTCTTCTACGTCTTCTGGGAGGCGCAGCTGATCCCGGCCTACTTCCTGCTCTGGCTGTGGGGCGAGGGCGAGCGGCCGGGCCGGGCGGCGCTCCAGTTCGTCCTCTACACCCTGGTCGGCTCGCTGCTGGCCCTGGTCGGGGTGATCGGCGAGTACCTCTACGCCGGCGGCGCGCGCACCTTCGACCTGGCCACGCTGGCCGCGCATCCTCCGGCCCCCCCTATCCAGTTCGGCCTGTTCATCCTCTTCGGGCTGGCCTTCGCCATCAAGCTGCCCCTCTTCCCCTTCCACGGCTGGCTGCCCGACGCCTACGCCGCGGCGCCCGCGCCGGTGCTGGTCACCTTCGCCGGGGTGATGGGCAAGACCGGTGCCTACGCGATGCTGCGGATCCTGACCGGGCTGCTCCCCCATCCCGTGCTGTGGTGGAACTGGGACACGGTGCTGCCCGTGCTGGGGATGCTGGCCATCGGCTGGGGGGCGCTGATGGCGCTGGCCCAGCGTGACCTGAAGCTGGTGGTCGCCTACTCCAGCGTGAGCCACATGGGCTTCATCGCCCTCGGCATCTTCGTCCTGAACCAGCAGGGTCAGCAGGGGGCCGTCCTCCAGATGGTCAACCACGGCCTGATCATCGCCGCACTGTTCCTGCTCGTGGCCTGGGTGGCGGCCCGGGCCGGCACCCGCGACCGCTCCGCGCTCCGCTACCTGGCGCCGCGGATGCCGGTGCTGGCCGGGGTCTTCCTGATCGTGACCCTGGCCGCGCTCGGCCTGCCCGGGCTGAACAGCTTCGTCGGGGAGTTCATGACCCTGCTCGGTGCCTGGCGGTTCGCGCCCTGGCTGGCCGTGGTCAGCTGCCTGGGCCTGATCCTGGCCCCGGTGTACCTGCTGCGGCTCTTCCAGGGGGCGATGTACGCCGGACGAGGGGAGCAGCTGCCCGCCCCCGGCGCGCACGCCGTGGCCGAAGGCGGTCCCGGCGCTCAGGCCGTGGGCGCGGTGCCGGTCCAGGGCGATCTGACCGCGGGCGAGCTGTTGGCGATCACGCCCCTGGTCGTGCTCATGTTCCTGATCGGC
>DASRBU010000295.1:0-4540 GCA_035653475.1 Candidatus Dormiibacterota bacterium
GGGGTTCCTCGCCCGCCTCCAGCGTGCCCGCCGGCACCTCCCAGGTGGTGGCGTTCCAGGGATGCCGCCACTGCCGGACCAGGACGGTGTTGCCCTCCGGCAGCCACGGCACCACGAAGACCGCGTCGGGACCCTCGATGATCCGGTACTCGGCCTCGGAGCCGTCCGGCCAGCGCACGCGGTCACGCCGCAGGGCCAGGTTCCACTCCCGGACCAGTTCGGTGCTGGCGACGACCTCGAAGGGCGGGGTGGTCTCGTGCTCCAGCACCGGCTCAGACCCTCCCGTCGGCCGGGTTCGGAGGGCCGGTCCTGGGTCGCGACGCCCTCATCGCCGGCCCGCCGAGAGGGCGGCCACGGCCGCCGCGGCGGCGGCCACCCGGCGGGCGTCGGCGCCGTAGTCCATGGGGGAGACCTCGCCCAGGAATCGCTGCGCGGCGTCGAGCAGCTCCGGGTGGTCGTCGATGAAGCGCGTGGTCAGCTTGCCGGCCCGGAAGTCGGGGTTCTCGAGGATGGCCCGGTGGTAGGGGATGGTGGTCGCCGGACCCACCAGCACGAACTCCCGCAGGGCCCGGCTGGCGCGGGCGATGGCCTCGGCCCGGTCGGCGCCGTGCACGATCAGCTTGGCCACCAGGGAGTCGTAGTTGGGGGGCACGTCCGAGCCAGGACCGAAGCCCGAGTCCACCCGCACCCCGGGGCCGGAGGGGGCCACCCAGCGGCTGATGCGCCTGGGGTCGGGCACGAACTGTCGGGCCGGGTCCTCGGCGTTGATCCGCATCTCGATGGCGTGGCCCCGCCAGCTCACCTGCTCCTGGGTGAAGGAGAGCGGCAGCCCGGCGGCGACCCGGATCTGCTCCTTCACCAGGTCGACGCCGGTCACGGCCTCGGTGATCGGGTGCTCGACCTGGAGGCGGGCGTTCACCTCCAGGAAGTAGAAGTCGCCTTCGCTGAAGATGAACTCGACCGTGCCCGCGTTGACGTAGCCGGCGGCTCGGGCCGCCTGGACCGCGGCCGCGCCCATGCGGCTTCGCAGCTCGGGGGTGATCACCGGGGAGGGGGTCTCCTCCATGATCTTCTGGTGGCGGCGCTGGATCGAGCACTCCCGCTCGCCCAGATGGACCACGTTGCCGTGCTGGTCGGCGATGACCTGGATCTCGATGTGGCGGGGCTGGCGCACGTACCGCTCGACGTAGACGGTGGGGTCGCCGAAGGCGGAGCGGGCGGCGCTGCGACAGCTCTCGATCGCCGGACGCAGATCCTCCTCGCGCTCCACCACCCGCATGCCGATGCCGCCTCCCCCGCCGGAGGGCTTGACGATGACCGGGAACCCGATCCGCCTCGCCGCCGCTACCGCCTCCTCCGGGTCCTCGAGGGCGTCGCTCCCCGGCGTGACCGGCACACCGTGGGCAGCGGCCAGCGCCCGCGCCTCCAGCTTGGAGCCGAGCGCCCGCATGGCCGAGGCGGGGGGGCCGATGAAGGCGATGCCGGCGGCGGCGCAGGCCTCGGGGAATTCCGGCCGCTCGGAGAGGAACCCGTAGCCGGGATGGATGGCCTGGACGCCCAGGTCGGCGGCGAGGCTCACGATCCGCTCCAGCTGCAGGTAGGACTCGGTGGGAGGAGACGGGCCGATGTGGTGGGCCTCGTCGGCGTACCGGGTATGGATGGCGTTCCGGTCGGCGTCCGAGTACACGGCCACGGTCCGGATCCCCAGCTCGCGGCAGGCCCGCATCACCCGCACCGCGATCTCGCCCCGGTTGGCGACCAGGATCTTCTCGAACGGCCTTCCCTTCACCGACGGTCTGATTGTAGGCGTGGCCGGGTTCACCGGCCTCCCCCGGCCCCCGACCCCGGATAGCGCTCGATCACGGCGCTCATCTCCTGATGGCCGTGGTCCAGGGCGGCCTCGGCGCAAAGCTCCCGGGCCAGCGCCGTCACCGGCAGGGGGGCGCCGGCAGCCCGGCCCAGGTCGAGGGCCAGCGTCAGGTCCTTGACCAGGCCGTCCAGGGTGAAGAGGGGCGGCTCGTGCACGCCCTCCAGGTAGCTCCGGCGGCGGACCTGCAGCCCCGGCACCAGCCGGCAGAGCAGACGGAAGGCCGCTTCCCGGTCGAGGCCAGCCCTGGCCGCCAGCGACAGCAGCTCGGCGGCGAGCAGATTGCAGCCCCCCAGCATGGCGTTGACGACCAGCTTGAGACCGGCGGCGTCCCCGCGTCCGCCCACGTGTTCGGGCTGGCCGAAGGCGGCCAGGACCTCACGGGCTCGCTCGAAGGCCCCGTCCTCGCCCCCGGCGAGGACGAGCGCGCTGCCCTGCTCGACCGCGAGCGGGGTGCCCAGGATGGGGGCCACGAGCAGCTCGGCCCCGCTCTCGGCCAGCCGGGCGGCCAGCTCCTCGGCCACCGCCGGCCCGGCGGTGCTCATCTCCACGTAGACCTGGCCCCGAGAGCCGGTCAGCGCCCCGTACACCTGCCGGACCGCGTCCGGGCCGTAGAGGACGCTGAGCACGACCTCGGCCTCCGCCACCGCCTCCCCCGGCGTCCGCGCCACCTCGCCCACGCCGACCGCCCTCGCCCGCTCCGGGGTGCGATTCCACAGCCGGAGGGGGAACCCGGCCGCCGCCACCTTCCGCGCGATGACGGACCCCATCCGGCCCGTGCCCAACAGCGCCACCCGGGTCGTGGACGGGGTGGGGAGCGGGTCCTGGCCCCCCGTCATCCAATCGCCACCAGGGCCTGATCCGGGCTCACCACGTCGCCCTCTTTCACGAAGATGTCCAGCACCTTCCCTGGCTGGGTGGCGACGATGTCGTTCTGCATCTTCATCGCCTCCAGGACCGCGACCACGTCGCCGAGCCGGACCTCGTCCCCCACCGAGACCGGGATCTTCACGATCAAGCCCTGCATCGGGGCCTTGATGGTGCCGTCGCGGGGCGGGCGCGGCGTCGGCGACGCCGGCGGCGCCGACGCCGCCGGGGCGGCCACCGGCGCCACCGTCAGCCCGGCGCCGGCCACCCGGACCCGGAAGACCTCGCCCTCCACCTCGACCTCGAACTCGGCGCTCGTCACCGGCGGGGCCGCCGACGGGATCGGCGCGGCCGGGGCCTCGGCCTCAAGCGCCGCCTCCATCCCTGCCTCGGTCGCCGCCTCGGTCGCCGCTGCTTCCTCTTCGGGCTCCGCGGCGGTGGGGGGCGGGGAGGAGGTGCGGGCCCGGAACAGGTCCTCGGCCAGGGCGGGGAAGAGGAGGTGGGTCAGGAGGTCCTCGTCGGAGGTGGGCAAGCCGCGCCGCTCCAGCTGAGCCCGGGCGGCCTCCACCTGGGGGTCGAGGAGGTCAGCGGGGCGGACCGTGATCGGCTCGTCGTGCCCCAGGACCAGCCGGCGGACCGCGGTGTCGACCGTGCCCGGCGGCCGCCCGTACAGCCCCTGGAGGTAGTCCTTCAGCTCCTGGGTCACGGTCAGGTATCGGTCCCCGGAGAGCACGTTGAACACCGCCTGGGCAGCGATCATCTCGCCGAAGGGCGGGAGCAGGGGCGGATACCCCAGCTCCTCGCGCACCCGTGGCACCTCTTCCAGGACCTCCGCCAATCGGGAGCCCGCGTCGTGGCGGTCCAGGTGCTCCCGGATCTCGCGCAGCATGGGAGCGGGCAGGCCGTGGCCGATCACCTCGGGATCGACCCGGTCCGCTCCGGGCGAGAGGTGCTCGAGGTGACGGCGGCGGACCTCCTCCAGGCGCGCTCCCAGATCGACCAGCCGCTCCAGGTCGAGTCCCGGATCGTGCTCGCCGGCGGCCAGGGCGGCGACCACGCTCTCCACCGCCGGCAGCGAGCCGCCCCAGGCGAAGGCGGAGAAGGCGGTGTCCAGGCCGGTGGCCCCGGACTCCACGGCCCTCAGGTAGGTCATGGCCCCCAGGCCTGCGGAGCAGCGGGCGCGGACGTGCAGGGGCAGGTCGACCGCCTCGTTCAGCGCCTTCACCAGCTCGCGGGCCGCCGCCGGGGCGAGGAGCCCGGCGTCGTCGTCGAGCACCAGCTCCTCGGCCCCCAGCCCGGCCAGCTCCCGGGCCAGGGCACGCCACCGCTCCAGGTCGTGGACGGGGCTGACGGTGTGGCAGAGAACCGCCTGCACCCGCCCTCCCACCCGCTGCGCCGCCCGGATCGGGACCTCCAGGTTGCGCGCGTCGTTGAGCGGGTCCAGGAAGCGGAACACCCTCACCCCGTGGCGGGCCGCCACCTCGACGAACAGCTCCACCGCGTCGTCGGCCAGGCTGCGGTGGCCGACCAGGCCCTGGCCGCGGAGCAGGGCCAGGATGGGGGTGCTGGGGAGGAGCTCGCCCAGGCGGCGGAGCTGCTCCCAGGGATCCTGGCCCAGCCGCAGCGCCGCCTCGAAGCTGCCCTCACCGAAGCCGTCGATGGCGGCGAAGCCCAGCTCGTCCAGCTCGCGCAGGGCGGGCTCCAGCTCCTGGAGCGGGATGCGGCTTCCGAACAGGGCCTGATGGCCGTGGTGGAACGTGGTGTCGGTCAGGCGCAGGCGCATGCGCTACCTGCCGGCCAGGGCCT
>DASRBU010000296.1:0-9735 GCA_035653475.1 Candidatus Dormiibacterota bacterium
CTCGGTCTGCAGCGACGCCACCTGGGAGGGGCTGATCTGCCCGGCGTCGATCTCCCCGGTCTTCAGCTGGTTGGCGACGGCGACCGTGTCCGGCACCACCTTGTAGACGAAGCTGTCGAGCCGGGGGGCGCCCCGGTAGTAATCGGGGTTGCGGGTGAAGACGACCTGCGAGCCCTTGTCCCAGCGCACGAACTTGAAGGGGCCGCTGGTGACGGTCGGGGCCGAGTTGAAGTCGGCGGTGTTGATGGCCGCGGCGGGCAGGTTGCCGAGCACGTGCTTGGGCAGGATGCCGTACTGCGCGTGGGTGGCGAGGAAGGGCGCGTAGGGAGATTTGGTCTGCACCACGAAGGTGTACGGATCTGGGGCCGAGATGGCGGCCACGTGCTGGGTGAAGTCGCCACGCCGGGGCGAGGCCACGGCCGCGTACTCGGGGGCGAAGATCAGGTCGTAGGTGAAGAGCACGTCGTCGGAGGTGAGCGGCGTCCCGTCCGTCCACTTGACGTCCTGGCGCAGCTTGAAGGTGTAGGTCTGGCCGTCGGCGGAGACCTTCGGCATCGCCTCGGCGAGGAGCGGCATCAGCTCGCCGTTGGCCTTGCTGGTGAGCAACGAGTCCAGGCACACCCCGATGCAGAGGTTGCTGTAGACATCCTGGGAGAGGATGGGGTTGAAGGTCTTGATGTCGAAGGCCCACCCCTCGGTCACGTGCCCGCCCTTCCTGGGCGTGGCCGAGGTGGTGGGGGTGCCACCGCTGCCGCAGGCTTCGAGGAACCCCATCGTCCCCGCCCCGAGCGCCGCCACGGCGGCGGTTCCGCCCAGCCGGCGCAGGAACTCACGCCGGGACCAGGCAGCGGGGAAACGCCGGAGTTGCTCGGCCGACTCGTCGGGCACGTTGATACCCACCTCTGCTCTCCTCCCGTCCCACTCAGGGTCTCGTGTCTCTTCGCGCGTGACGATGACCGGACCCGCCGTTGCCGGCATTATGGAACGGCGTCCAGAGAGCGTCAATCACCGGCCTTGGCGCCCCCGGCGAGGGAACGTCGGCGCCCGGCCTCGGCCAGGGTCTGCTCCTCGCCATCGCCGATCACCCGAGGTGAAGAGGAGGGGCCAGGCGCTCCGGCCGGGGCTGGCGGCGGCAGACGGGATGGGCTTCGACTCCCGGAAACCGGGCGCCCCTGCCCCTGGCCGAGCCCGGAGAGTGGAGGCGCTGGCTCCAGCTCTTGACACGACCACTGGCCCGTGTTAGCTTGACGAGCGGCTGGCATACTAGCATGTTCAGTCCCGCGCTGGTGTGCGTCCAGCGGAACCGGGAGAGGAGGAGAGCGGACGTCCGGGATTCCCGGCCCGACGGGGAGCTGGCCCGCCGGACCGGTTCGGCCCCATCCGGGGCCGCGCCGTGGCCCAGGCCGCGACCTCGAAGTCACCCATGACCTCCGGCGGCCTGGCCGAGGCCGGTGGGGGACGGTCTCGGCGACGCCGGAGGTGCTGCGGGAGGGCACCGCCGTCGACCGCAGAGGGTGTCGGACCGGGTCGGCGCTCGAAGGGAGGGACGAGCCGGTCCCACGGGTGAGGCTGGCGTCTCTCCGAGCGCGAGCACGAGGCCGCCGACGCGGGACGAGGACCGAGGAGAGGAGGGATCATGGAGCGGGCAGGTCGGCATCGCCGAGGGTCGATGCGCCTGGCGATCGTGGCCGCCGCCGTCTGGTTGGCGGTGGCGGCCTGCGGCGGTGGCAACGCCGGTTCGAGGGCGGCGGGCGGGACGTCATCGGGATCGCCGCAGCGGGGCGGGACGCTGAACTACCTGGTCAGCGGCGTCCTGGCCAACTGGGATCGCGGCCTGGATCCCGCCTCGGCCGGGTCGGCGCCGACCGTGATGTTGAACGCGATCTTCGATCGCCTGTTCCGGCTCGGCCCTGCGGGCAAGATCCAGCCCGATCTCGCCACCGGCTACCAGGTCTCCGACGGCGGACGCACGGTCACCATCTCCCTGCGCCAGGGGGTGCGCTTCCAGGACGGCACCCCACTGGACGCCCAGGCGGTGGCCTGGAACATCAAGCGGGATCTCGCCACCCCCTGCGTCTGCAGCCCGGCCACCTCCTGGCCGCCGCTCGGCCCGGAGGGGATCACGACCCCTGACGACCACACCGTGGTGCTGCACTTCACCCGGCCCTACGCGGCCGTCATCGACGTGCTGGTCAGCACCAACGTCAACCTCGTCGCCTCCCCCACGGCGGTGCAGAAGATGGGCGAGCGTGCGTTCGCGCTGAGGCCGGTGGGGGCGGGGCCGTTCGAGGTGGTGGACGACATCGTCAGCTCCCAGCTCGTCTTGAAGCGCTACGACGGCTACTGGCAGAAGGGGCGTCCCTACCTCGATCGTCTGGTGTTCACCTCGATCGGCAACGACCAGTCCGCCTACCAGGCGATCCTCGCCGGCCAGGCCCAAGCGACCACGCTCACCACCCCGTCCATCATCCAGGAGGCGCGTCAGAACCCGAGCGTCGAGGTCACGCTGCAGGACGGGACGTCGCCCTGGGTCATCCAGCTCAACACCGCCATCGCCCCCTTCGACAACAAGCTCGCCCGTGAGGCGATCTACTACGCCACCAACGTCGAGGCGATTCGCTCCCGGATCTTGAAGGGCATGTTCCCGGCCACGCAGTCGTTCACCGGGCCCGGCGGGCTCTTCTACCAACCGAAGGTTCCCGGGTACCGGACCTACGACCTGAGGCGGGCCAAACAGATCGTGTCCCAGCTGGGTGGCCTGAAGGTCGATCTCATGGGCGGCAACGACACCCTGACCAACCTGACCCTGCAGGCGCTGCAGAGCCAGTGGCAGGAGGTCGGGATCCAGACCACCATCCATCCCTACGACCTGACCAGGCTCATCCAGGAGTTCCAGGGCAAGAGCTGGCAGGCGGCCCTGCAGACGGTGGGTGCCTTCGACCCCGGGGTGAGCACCGGGCTTCCCTTCCGCTTCCTGTCGACCGCGGTGTACAGCGGCGTTCACGATCCCACCCTGGACCGGATGATGAGCCAGGCCGCCGCCACCTTCGACGTCAAGCAACGGGCGCAGCTCTACGCCCAGATCGCGAAGTACCTGAGCGACCAGGCCTACGCCCCCTTCCTGTTCACGGTCGCGCCCGTCTCGGTGGTCGCCCGCGGTGTCAGGGGCCCAGGGCTGACGACCCGGCTGCCGATACCGAGCGTGGCGCTGCTGCCGGTCTGGGAGGAGGCGTGGATCGGCAAGGGTCGATCGTGATGGCGCCCGGTCCCGGCGAGGGGCGGTGCGCTCCGCAGCGGAGGCACGGTGCGGCCATCCAGAGACAGGAGGGCAGGGCCCATGAGTGAACCACGAAGGCCGGCCTCGACCGTGGCCGCCCCGCCGGGCGACGGGAAGAGCCCGGGGCCGGGGGGCGATGGCGCCCCCTCCCTGCGCCTGGCGGTGGTGGTCGACGAGGCGTGCGCTCGCGTCTGGGAGGCGTGGGGACGGGAGGCGACCGTGGTCGGGCTGCGGGTGAGCCCCGCCGTCTACGAGGCGGTGGCGCTGGCGCGCCCGGGCGAGGTCCGGCGCGGCTACCCCCTGATGCTCCTGGGCCTGGAGTTGATCGTCGATGCCGCGGTGGGGACCTACGAGCCGGCCGTCGTCTGCGCCTGAGGCGAGGCCCCGGGGCCGGGAGGACGCCGACGGCGCGGTGGACCCCGGTCGCGCCGGCCGTGGTTCGAAGGAGGAGACATGCTGACCGCCGAAGAGAACGAGATGCTCTGCCGGGTCGGGCCGGACACCCCGATGGGCAAGGTGCTCCGGCGGTACTGGACCCCCGCCTTCCAGCTCAAGGACCTCCCCGAGCCCGACGGTCCGCCGATCCGGGTCACGGTCCTGGGCGAGAACTTCGTCGCCTTCCGCGACACCAACGGGAGGCTGGGGTTCCTGGACGAGCTCTGCTGCCACCGCGGCGCCTCCCTGGTGCTGGGCCGGGTCGAGGACTGCGGCATCCGGTGCCTCTACCACGGCTGGAAGTACGCCGTGGACGGGACCATCCTGGAGATGCCGAACTTCCCCGACTCGACCTTCAAGGACCGGGTGAAGCAGGGCAGCTATCCGGTCCGCGAGAGCGGGGGCCTGGGCTGGGTCTACCTGGGGCCCCCGGGCACCGAGCCCCCCTTCCCCGGGTTCGCCTGGTCGGACCTGCCCCCGGACGAGATCGAGGTCAGCGAGATGATCCTGGACTGCAACTGGATGCAGGTGCAGGAGGGCTCGATCGACTCCTCCCACGTGGGCATCCTGCACCTGGACACGCTGGCCGTCTCCGATCCCGGGCCGCGCACGGTGGGCTCGTTCCGGTTCGCCGGGGAGCCCTGGGACCTCGGCCTGGCCCCGCCCGGGGAGCGGGACCCGCGAGGCTTCGGGGTGGAGCGGCTGGAGGGGAGGGACCGCGGGCCGGCCCGCCGGCGGGGCGTGGGCTGGCCGAGCACCGACAACGGACCGCGAATCGAGGTCGAGTACACGCCCTTCGGCTTCCACTACGCGGCCATCCGGGACGTGGACGGGGAGCCGGACAAGAAGTACATCAGGGTCACGGCCTTCGTGGTGCCCTACACGGCCTTCATCGCCGGCTCGACCGGCGCGATCATGGTCGTGCCCCGCGACGACGAGACCTGCTCGTCCATCATCGTCTCGCCGGTGCCCAAAGACGCCGAGGGCCGGCCCATGCGTGGCCTCGTCAACCGGGGCGTCGATCCCGGCGTGTGGGGGCCGGAGCCGGAGCGGCGACGGCTCCGCATCCCGCCCCAGGATCGCGAGGCGATGGCCGCGGGCCGCAGCTTCGCCGGCTACCGCGGCGGCAACCGGATCCAGGACGCCGCGGTCCAGATGTCCGAGGGCAAGATCTACGACCGCACCAAGGAGCACCTGGTCCCCGCCGACCTGGCCATCATCCGCCTGCGTCGGCTCCTGCTCGACTCGGTCAAGCTGGTGGAGGAGGGGAAGCCGCCGCTGGGGCTGGGCGAGGGCTTCGACTTCAGCCGGGTCAGCGCCGCCAGCGCCGTGGTCAGCGCCGGCACCCGCTGGCAGGACCTGGTGCCCGGCAACCAGGGGAGCCCGGTCCGACCGACCGGGGCCAGGAGCTGAACGCACCGCATCCGGGCCACCCGGCGCCGCCCCGGGCGGGACACCGCCCGGGGCCGGGGGCCACGGCTAGCGCCGGCCCGCGGCGGCTCGGCGGCGGGTCAGGCCGAGCGCCGCGTCGAGGCTCCACGTCCCCGCGCCCATGACCAGCAGCGCCGCGGCCAGGCCGATCAGAGCCAGGTTCAATTCCCAGCCGTACCCGACCCTGGTCTGGCTGAAGAAGCCGAAGGCGTGGCTGACCCTGGCGATGGCGACGGCCATGTCCGTGATCAGGCCGATGCACGCGACCACGGTGAGGAAGCCGGCAAGGAGGAAGACGCCACCGAAGAACTCGGTGATGCCGACCACGTAGGCGAAGGCGTGGGGAGAGGGGATGCCCAGGCCCTGGAAGAAGGCGGTCGTTCCCCGGATGCCGCCGCCGCCGAACCAGCCGAACAGCTTCTGGCCGCCGTGGGCGACGAAGACCACGCCGAGCGCGACACGCAGGACGAGCGCGGCCACGTCGACCGAACGCCAGCTGGACTGCACCGCTCTCAACGGCCAACCGAGCCATCCCATGCTCACTCCTCCTCCTCCCGACCGCGGCGGAAAGCGCCCGGTGCCCGGTAGGTTACGACCGCGAGCCGGGTTCTGGCGTCCCCGGCCGAGCGGCGGCGAGGCCCGGTCGAGGCACGGCGGGCCGTGGTGGGCCGCCCGCCTTCGCCGGCGCGGGGACGCCCGGGGCCTGGTCCCGGCGTCCGCGCGGCCCCGCGACCGGCGATGATGGAGGGGCCATGTCGGGCGGAGCCTCGGGGAGGGGAGGAGGGTGGGATCGGACCCGTAGCCGGAGGCCCGAGAGCAGGTCCCGCTGGGCCAGCAGGTGGCGTGGCCGACCCGTGGGTCGGGGCGCTCGGGCGCCGGGTGCCGATGGGGTGGACCCGGGCGTCGGTGGCCTGCTGGTGGTCGCCCCGATCGCGGTGGCGACGTGAGCCGCCTCACCGCCGAGCAGCTGATCCGGTTCGTGGTGGCCGCGCTCGGCCGATACGGCGTCCCCCGGGAGGACGCCCGGACCGTCGCCGACTCGTTGCTGGAGGCGGAGCTGGGCGGCCAGGCGACCCACGGTCTGCTGCGGTTGCCGTTCCTGCTCGGCCGTCTGCGGGCGGGGTTGATCAATCCCCGCCCGCGGATGCGGGTGCGGCGGCCGCGCCCTGCCTTGGCCCTGCTCGACGCGGACAACGCCCTGGGGCCGGTGGCCGGGGTGCGCGCCGTCCGGCTCGCGGTCGAGCGGGCCCGAAGGTACGGCACCGGGGTGGTCGCCGTCCGCCGCAGCAACCACCTCGGCGCCATGAACTTCTACCTCCGACGCCTCGCCGCCGAGGGCGTGGCCGGCCTGGGCTTCAGCAACACGCCTCCGGCCATGGCCCCGCCCGGCACCAGCACCCCCTATCTGGGCACCAACCCCATCGCCGCCGGGTTCCCGCGCCCGGGCGGCAGGGCCCTGGTCGTGGACCTGGCCACCAGCCAGGTGGCGCGGGGCCGGATCCTCGAGGCCCGACAGGCGGGCCGACGGCTGCCGCCGGGGTGGGCGGTCGACCGTCGGGGCTGCCCCACCACCGACCCGGAGGCGGCGATCGCGGGCAGCCTGGCCCCGCTGGGGGGCGCCAAGGGCTTCGCGCTCGCGCTCGTGGTGGAGGTGATGACCGGGGTCCTGGCCGGGGCCGGGGTCGGTCCCGGGGTGACCGGCACCTTCACCCCCTCGGATCGCGAGAGCGACGTGGGCCACAGCTTCTGGGCGCTCGACGTGGCTGCCCTCGAAGGCTTCGGCGAGCGCCTGGAGCGGCTGGTCGCGGATCTCCATGGCCTGGGGGGCAGGGTGCCGGGGGAGCGCCACCACCGGGAGCGGGAGCGGCGCCTGCGGGAGGGCGTCGAGCTTCCAGGGTCGCTGGTCAGGGAGCTGGAGGAGCTGAGCGGGGTGTCGGTGGGGGGCTGAGGGCCGGGCGCGCGTCGTCGTGTCGCTCCGGCCCGGGTCGGTGCAGTGGATGGGCCAGGGGAGGCCGGCTGGCCTTGAGAGTCCCTCTTCGTGAGCAACCTCGAGCTGCTGCGCCGGGGCATGGTGGGGGAGGGACCCAGGGCTGGCGCGAGACCGTCGGCGCCCGCATCGCCGAGGTCGAGGACGGGCGGGTGGTGGTCGAACGCTCCCGCGATGGCATGCTGCCCTCATGGCCCAGCGCGTGAAGCGGCGCGAACCCACCCTCTACCTGGATCCCGACCTGCTCGAGGCGATGAGATTGCTCGCCGCGGTGACCCATCGCAGCGGGTCGTAGGTGGTCGAGGGCGTGTTGCGGGGCTGCCTGGGCGGGGAGGCCGCGGCAGCTGCGCGTGGGGAGCTGGGTCTGCTCCTCGAGCCCATCGGCAGGCGCGGCAACCTCGACGATGTGGCTGCGCTGGAGTTCGCCTACGAGGAGTGGCACGCCAGCTGTGCCGAAGCCGGGTGACCCTGGCTCCGTGCGGTCTTGGATCCTGGGTGCTGGTGGCAGCCATCATCATCCCGGAGGACACCGGTGGTCAGCGGTTGCGCCGGGCTGTCGAGGGGCGGTTCGAGCCCATCGTCTCTCCGACCGGTGCTGGCCGAGCTGCGACGGGTGCTCGACCGGCCCAAGTTCCGCCGCTCCCTGACGCCGGCCGAGGCCGGCCAGGTGGTGCCGCTGATCGCCCATCTGGCGATCCTGGTCCTCGATCCCGATCCGGCGCCGCAGGGGCTCTGTCCGGACCCCGGGGACGATCATCTGGTCCCCCTCGCCCGGTCGAGGGGGACTGACCACCTGGCCTCGGCGGGTGCCCGTCCGATGAGTACGGGGAGCCCCCGCCTGCGCCCGGCCGTTCTCCTGGAGATGTCGGGGCCCAGCTGAGGCTGGAACTCGGCGCCGTCACCGGGCGCGGGATGGCCAGCCGCGGGAGGCTGGGGTCGAGCGCCGCCGGGGCAGTCGGCCGGTCGCCGGCCGCCGGCCCCGGTCTATAGTCCCTCTTCGTGAGCAACCTCGAGCTGCTGCGCCGGGGCATGGTGGGGGAGGGACCCAGGGCGGGCTGGCGCGAGACCATCGGCGCCCGCATCGCCGAGGTGGAGGACGGGCGGGTGGTGGTCGAGCTGGACGTGCACGCCGGGCACCGGCACGAGGGCGGCGTGGTCCAGGGCGGCATCATCACTCAGATCGCCGACGCGGCCATGGGCATGTCCCTCCTCACCCGGCAGCCGGACGACCAGGCCAACGTGACCATCGAGCTGAAGATCAACTTCCTGCGCCCGGTGGTGGAGGGGCGACTGCGGGCCGTGGGCCGGGTGGTGGAGATGCGCCGCACGCTGCTCTTCAGCGAGGCGGACGTGCTCGACGAGCAGGGCCGGCTGGTGGCTCGGGCCTCCTCGACCTGTCTGGCGGTGTCCAGGCCGTGGAGGTGAGGCGGCAGCCCTCGCCCGCCCAGCGCTGGCTGGGCATCGAGGTCCGCTCCCGGGGTGGAGGCGAGGCGGTGCTGGAGCTGTGCACCCGTCCCGAGATGCAGAACAGCGCCGAGATGGTGCACGGGGGCTTCATCGCCCTGCTCGCCGACTCGGCCATGGGCACCGCCATGGGCAGCCTGCTGCCCGACGGGGCGCGCCACCCCAGCTTCGACCTGAAGGTCAACTTCATCGCCCCGGGCCGAATAGGCGAGCGGCTGCGCGCGGTTGCTAAGGTGATCCATTCGGGCCGGCGCACCGGCGTGGCCGAGTGCCGGCTCGTGGGCGAGGACGGGCGCCTGGTCGCCACCGCCACCGCGACCTTCGCCATCCTCCCCCCCACATCCGATCCCGACGAGGCGTAGAGACAGCGAGCGTGGCCAGCGACAGCATCGTCATCCGGGGGGCGCGAGAGCACAACCTCAAGGACGTCACCCTCGCCATCCCGCGGGACCGCCTGGTGGTGTTCACCGGGCTCTCGGGGTCGGGCAAGTCGTCCCTGGCCTTCGACACCATCTACGCCGAGGGGCAGCGGCGCTACGTGGAGTCCCTCTCCGCCTACGCCCGCCAGTTCTTGGGTCAGATGGAGAAGCCGGACGTGGACGCGATCGAGGGCCTGTCGCCGGCGATCTCGATCGACCAGAAGGGCACCTCGAAGAACCCCCGCTCGACGGTGGGCACGGTCACGGAGGTCTACGACCATCTGCGCCTGCTCTTCGCCCGCATCGGCCGGCCCCACTGCCCGAGGTGCGGGCGCGAGATCCAGAAGCAGACCGTCGAGCAGATGGCGGATCGGGTGGAGCAGATGCCGGCCGGGACCAGGCTGATGATCCTGGGGCCGGTGGTCAGAGGCCGCAAGGGTGAGTACGAGCGCCTGCTGGAGGACATCCGCCGGCAGGGCTTCGTCCGCGTCCGCGTGGACGGCACCCTGTACGAGCTGGGCGAGCGGATCCCGCTGGAGCGGTACAAGCAGCATGACATCGAGGTCGTGGTGGACCGGGTGGTGGTGGGCCCGAACCTGCGCACCCGGCTGGTCGACTCTCTGGAGACCGCCGCTCGCCTGGGGCGGGGCACGGTGCTGGTGGTCCCCGTCGACGGGGGGGAGGAGATCTCGATGTCGCAGGACTACGCCTGCCCCTACGAC
>DASRBU010000297.1:0-14512 GCA_035653475.1 Candidatus Dormiibacterota bacterium
GTCGGTCCGGGTCAGCTCCGGCCCCCGGCGGATGCGCTCCCGGAGCGCGTCCAGCTCGGGTTGGGGCTCGTGGTGGACGGTGACCACGAAACGCTTCCCGGCGTAGAGGTGCTGCTCCATGAAGTGGACGTCGTCGCGCTCCAGCCGGGCGGTGAAGACGACCAGGAAGAGATACGATCCGTACTCGTCCAACTTGGGCCGCTCGGTGACCTCCTGGATGTCCTCGATGGTCAGGGGGTGGAAGCCGAAGACCCGTTCCAGGAGACGGTAGTCCCGCTCCTCCGGGGCCTCGACGTCCAGCCAGAACCCCTCCCCTCGGGGGTCGGCCAGAACGGTGGCGATGCACTCCTCGGTGGCCTCCGCCGTCCCCCCCGAGGTGGTGACGAGCTTCCTCATCGCTCCTGCCTCCCAAGCCCGGCGCGCCAGGGCCGGCCCTGCTCCCCGACCCGGCTCCACCGGCTCCGAGTCGCTCGGATCGGATCAGGCCCCCGGCCTCCGCGCCCGGCGCTGGAAGAAGCCCTGGGACTCGACGGCGAAGACCCGATTGAGCCGGGCCCGGTAGTTCTCCAGCGCCACCGTCGCCGCCAGCTCCACCAGCTGTTGCTCGGAGAAGTGACGTCGGGCCTTGGCGAAGACCTCGTCCGAGACCTCGGCCGGCGTGGCCGTGGCCGCCTCGGCCAGGGCCAGCGCCGCCCGTTCCGCGGGCTCGAACTCGTCGCTCTCCCGCCACCGCTCGACCGCCGCGATCTTGGCCTCGGAGGCTCCAGCTGCGCTGCTCCCGACAGCGTTGGTGTCCATTCAAAACGGGCAGCCCACCAGCTGGGCGACCCGCAGGCAGACCAGGGATCGGAGCTGGGCGGGCAGGCTGCCGCTCCGGGCCGGGGCGCCGCCCAGGACGGAGCCGGCCCGGAGGATGGGCGGGGCGTAGGCCTGCACGCGATGGGAGAGCAACACCTCACCGTAGGTACGCTCGCCCGCCTCCATGATGGCCCGCGCCTCGGGCGGGACCTCGTCTTTGCCGAGGGGACGGATGCGTGGCATGGCTCAACTATGGAGCAGACGCCAGGCGGTGGCGTCGTCCGGCATCGACTCAGGCGGCGTGCTGGTGCTCGGGGCAGTCCACCCGCAGGTCGCCCGTCCCCAGAGGCCGCTCCAGCAGCGCGCAATAGTGCGGCCGCGGCCCGGCGTGCAGGTCGGGGCGGAAGAAGCGGCAGGTGGTGCAGGTGCGCGCCACCGTGATCAGGCCCTCCCGCTGGAGGCGCCCGATGAGGGCGAGCAGGAACTCCAGGGCCGGCTCCTTCTCGGCCCTCGGCCGGGCGGCCAGCGCCCGTAGGAAGGGATCGTGCCAGGCCTCCAGCTCGTCCGCCGTCCGCTCGCCGGCGGGGGTCAGGTGCAGGGTCGGGCTGCGCCCGTCCGGGCCCTCTCGACCTCGTGTCACCAGCCCCTTTCGGACCAGGGCCGAGAGGGCGTCCGACACCGTGGGGTGGGCGACGTCGAGACCCGCGGCCAGGACGTCCACCCGGCGGCGCTCGGCGGGCTCGCTGCGCAGCCGGGAGAGCAGCTGCGCCTGGGTGGGGGTCAGGCCCCGGCGCCTGGCCTCCCGGCGGAGGGCGACCCGGGCCGCCTGGCCGACCCGTTCCAGGGCGGCGACCAGGCGCGCGTCCAGCTCCGGACGCGCGCCGAGCGGGAGGCGTCCGCTCACCACCGCTCGGCCGCGTAGGGCTGGCACCAGAGGCAGACGTGCAGCACCACGGCCTTGAACCAGGCCGTGTGCATGCCGTCGACGTCGGCGCGGCCGTGGCCCTTGGCCTCGAGGAAGCGACGCATGGTGGTGGCGATGGGGAAGACGAACGCCACCAGGTACCTGAGCGGGACCTCGGGCGCGGACTCGACCCCGTCGGTCTGGTTCTTCTTGGCCGACGTGTGCCGGAGGGCGATCTCGTGCTGGTAGTCCAGCCAGGCCTGGTCGCGGGGACGCGTGCACACGTCCCGGACCCACTGGGCGAAGCGGGCACGTACCCGCTCCAGGTAGCTGCCGATGGGCTGCCCGTCGGGGCCGGCGAAGTAGCGGACCAGGTGCGGGTGCGAGGCCACGTAGTCGTACCACAGGTCCAGGACCTGGTCCACCTGGTCGTCCAGCACCTCCGCCGCCATCCGCAGGTAGCGATCGTCCTCCTCGCTCCAGAGCAGGGTGCGCTCCAGCAGCCGCAGGTCCTCCGGCGAGACCGGGGAGCGGGCCAGGCCAGGGGCGCCGAAGTCGTAGCCGGGGATCGTCTCAGTGGCCATCGTCCAGCCTCCGTATGACATTGGTAGGAGTCCTACCAATCATGACCGGTCGGGGACCCCCTGGTCCAGTCGCGAACCGGGCGGCCGCGGTCTGCGACCGGGGGCCTCGCCGCGGCTGCCCTCAGCCCTCCCCCTCGCGCTCCGCCCGGCGGCGCAGCGACCACATCTGGGCCGCCTTCTCGGCCTCCAGCGCCGCCGCCCAGGGGAGGGCCGGCGGCCCCAGCTCCAGGCGCAGGGAGCGGACCGCCGCCCGGGCCAGCTCGGGGTCGGCAGCGGCCCGCCGCGCCAGCTCCCGGGCGCGGGGCTCGACCTCGGGCTCGGGCAGCGCCTCCCAGGCCAGCCCCAGCCGCACCGCCCCCCGGCCGTCGACCTCCTCCCCGAAGAGGCCCATCGCCGCCGCCGCCTCCCGCCCGGCCAGGCGGGCCAGGAGGGCGAAGTGGCCACCGCCGGGGTGAATGCCGATGCGCAGGAAGCCGGTCACGATACGGGCGTCCTCGGCCACCACCCGCAGGTCGGTGGCCAGCATCAGGTTGACGCCGGCGCCCACGGCGTGCCCGCGCACGGCGGCCACGCTCGGTGGCCGCAGCTCGCCCACGCGCGCGAAAGCACGGTAGGTGAGCTCCAGGTCGCGGTAGCGGTCCGAGCGGGCCGGGTCCCGGCCCGCCTCGGCCAGCACCGCCCGGTGGGCGCCGGCGCAGAAGGAGGGGCCGTTGGCCCTCACCACCACCGCCCCGATGGTCTCGTCGGCGTCGATGCGGTCGCAGACCTCCAGCAGCTCGTGCACCATCGTCGGCACCAGGGCGTTGCGGCGGTGGGGGGCGTCGAGGGTGACGACGGCGACGCCGTCCTCGACCTCGAGCAGGACCTCGGCCATCTATTCGGTCAGCACCTCCCATACCCGGTCCGCGCCGGCGCGGGCCAGGAGCGTTCCCAGCGACTCGGCCCACGCCGCCTCGGTGCCCTGCTCGTCGCGCCAGCGCCAGAGGCGGGTGGTGAAGCGGTGGAGCCGGTGCTCCTGGGTGAAGCCGATGGCGCCGTGGACCTGGTGGGCGATGGCCGAGGCCCGGCCCACCGCCCGACCGGCCACCACCCGGGCCGCGGCCACCCGGAGGGCGGTGGGGTCGGCCGCCGCCGCCTCGACCGCGGCCCGGGCCAGCGCCACCTCCCCGGCCAGCTCGGCCAGCTGCTGCTGGACGGCTTGGAAGCGGTTCAGGGGCTGGCCGAACTGCCGCCGCTCGGCGGCGTAGGTCACGGTCAGCTCCTGCACCCGCTCCAGCGCACCCACCATCTGGGCCGAGCGCATGAGCGCCGTCCGCCGGCGCAGTCGGTCCGGGGCGGCGCCGGCGGCGACCAGCGGCTCCAGCATCACCCGCTCGGCGAAGGGGATCTCGGTGGCGTGGTAGGCGGAGACGCGGACCACGGCCGCCACCTCGGCCAGACCGATCTCGGGATCGTCTCCCGCCAGCGCGTCGAGGCCGGCTCGCCGGACCTGGTCCCAGGGATCGCTCGACTCCCGGCCGAAGACCCGGTGAGCGGTCTCCAGCAGCAGGCCCACCACCTCCGCTCCGCCCCCGACGGCCGGCTCCGCCGGCCCGGCCGCGCTCCCCTCGCCCGCCGGCCGCAGGGCTCGGGCCACGATCCCGCGCAGGATCTCGCTGCTGCCGCCGCGCAGGGTGAAGCCGGGAGCGGCGGCCACCGCCTCCCGGTAGCGGCGCCGGAACCCCTCCCCGGCTTCCTCCGGCGGGACCTGCAGCCGGGCGACCTCGACCAGGTCGCGCTCGAAGCGCGTCCCCGCGTCCTTCACCAGCGCCGCTTCCACGGCCGGGACGGCGCCGGCCTGGAGCCGGCGGGCGACGTCCATCGACAGCGCGCGCAGGGCGCAGAGCCGGGCGGCGAGCTCGCCCAGGGCCCGGGCGCCCGCCCGGTCGGGCTCGGGGCCCAGCTCGCGCGCCAGCTCCACCAGGAGCGGGAAGGTGGAGAGGAAGCGTTCGGGGCCGCTCCGCTCGTAGGCCAGCTCCGAGGTCACCTGTCGCCATCCATCCCCTTCCCGCCCGACCAGCAGCTCGCGGGGGACGAAGGCGTCCTCGAAGACGACCTCGGCGAAGTGCTCCTCGCCCGACAGCAGCCGGATGGGGCGCACCCGCACCCCTTCTCCCCGGAGGTCGACGATCAGCTGGCTCAGGCCCTCGTGCCTCCGCTCCTCGCCGGGGGAGGTCCTGACCAGCGCGATCGCGTAGTGGCTGCGGTGGGCGTGGCTGGTCCAGAGCTTGGTCCCATGCAGCCGCCATCCGCCCTCCACCGGGGTCGCCCTGGTCCGGACCGAGGCCAGATCGGACCCGGAGTCGGGCTCCGACATGCCGATGGCGAAGTAGCACTCGCCGCGGGCGATGGCGGGCAGGAACCGTTCCCGCTGCGGCTCGGTGCCGTAGCGCAGGAGCAGGGGGCCGGTCTGGCGGTCGGCGATCCAGTGCGCCGCCACTGGCGCGCCCGCCGCCAGCAGCTCCTCCAGCACCGCGTACCGCTCCAGGTAGGAGCGCTCCTGGCCGCCGTAGCGCCGGGGCCAGGTCATCCCGATCCAGCCCCGGGCGGCCAGCCGGCGCGAGAAGGCGGGGTCGTGCCCGGAGAGCCAGGCGTCGCAACGGGGCTCGAAGCCACCCCCGGCGAGGAACTCCCGGACGGCGGCCCGCAGCGGCTCCACGGGGCGTAAGCATAGGCATGGCGGGACGATGCGGAGTCTCCGGCCCCGCCGGCGACCGCTCCGGGCCTCCCGATCGGGGTCGGGCTCAGCCCATGGGCGCGGTCAGCTCGATCTGGATGTTGTCGGGGTCGCGGAAGGGCAGCACGTAAATCCCGAACCCCTCCAGGGCGGTGATCTCGCCGTGTGGCACCCCGCTCTCGTCGAGGAGGCGGCGCGCCGCCTCCAGCTGGTCACGGCTGGCCACGCTGAAGCTCAAGTGGTCGAGACCGACCCGGTCCTCGTCGAAGCGGTCGTCCCGGGGGGCCACCGGCCGCAAGCCCATGAGCAGGTCGCCCCGGGCCAGGACGCAGCCTCCCCAGAGGACCCGGTAGGCGGCCTCGGCCGAGGGATCGTCGGCCGGCGGGGAGTCGACGGCCACCTCGAAGCCGAGGAGGCCGGTGTAGAAGTCGCGGCTGCGCCCCACGTCGGTGACCGTCAACCGCAGGTGATGGATGCCGTTGATCGGGATCGGACCTGCCACCTCCTGTCCTCCTCACGCCTGCTCTGCGCCTCGCCGGGGGTCCGGACGGTTCCCCGAGACCTCATCGTGACAGGGTGGGCGCCGCCTCGTCCTCCCGCCCACGCCCCGGCCCCGGTTCGGAGCGCTGTCCCGGCCCCACCGGCCGAGGCCACCCCGGCCTTCCGGTCGCGGCCACGAATCACCCCGTCGGCCGGCGGACGCCGGTCTATGCTTGTCGCTCGTGTTGGTCGCTGACCTCTCGCACTACGACGGGGTCGATCCAACCCGGAACCCGGCTGCCTTCCGTCTGGCCGAGCGACTGCGGGCCGTGGTCCGGGCGGGCACCTCGGTCCCCGCCGGCGACCCCTTCCCCTCCGCCCTGCGCTGCCATCGACGGCCCGGCCGCCGGAGCTGCCCGGGCCACCTGGTGCTGGTGCGCCACGAGGTCCCGGCCGAGGTGGTGTGGCGGTGCTCGGACTGCGACGAGGAGGGGGTGGTCAGGGGCTGGGCACGGAGCCCGTGGGACCTGCGCGGCCACCGCTTCCGGGACGGTGCCCTGGTCGCGGTCGCGGTCACCGAGGCGGAGCTGGGCCTGCTCCGCGCTCTCGACGGGCTCGACCCGGACGCCCAGCGGGTGGTCCACGGCGCCCATCGGGATGGTGGCGGCCTCTGGTTGACGGCGGGGGCGGACGACCTCCGGGAGCTGGCCGACCTGGTGGCCTTCGTCGCCGACCACGAACCCCCGGTCCGGAGACGGCGACTGGAGCGGTTGCGGGAGCGTCTGGAGGGCGCGCTGGCCCGCCGCTGAGCGGCCGTGTCGTTCCGGGGCGAGGCGGCGACGGCGGCGGGAGGACCGGCCCACCCCGATGGGCCGCTCACGGGTCCGAGCTGGCGGGGGACGAACCGGGGCGTCTGGTGGCGGCTTCGCACCCGGCGCCGGGCAGCGCCACCGTGGGCCCGATCACCAGGGTCGCCGGGGGGCGGAGGTGGCGGCCGGCCGTGGGCAGCTCCGCCAGCGGAGCGCGCACCACCCGCTGGTCGGGGAGGGTGGCCCGGGAGATCAGGGCGGCGGGACGCCCGGGGCCGAGCACCGGAACCAGCCTCGCCACCAGCTCGGTCAGGGCCGCCACCGGCATCAGCACCACCAGGGTGTCCACGGCCGCTGCCACCCTCTCCAGCTCAGCGCCGACGGCACCGTCGCGGCCGTGCCCGCTGACCACGGCGAACGACGACGCCACCCCGCGCCAGGTGACGGGGATGCCGGCGGCGGCCGGGGCGGCCAGGGCCGCCGAGACGCCCGGCACCACCAGCACCGGGATCCCGGCCGCGGTCAGGGCCGCCAGCTCCTCGCCGCCGCGGCCGAACACGAACGGATCGCCGCCCTTGAGCCGGACCACCTGCAGCCCCTCCCCGGCCAGCTCGATCAGGCGACGCGTGATCGCATCCTGGCCCGCTCCCGGCCGGCCTGGGCGCTTGCCGACGTCCTCCAGACGGGTGGTGGGGCCGCAGAGGGCCAGGGTCGCCGGGTCGACGAGCGCGTCGTGGAGGACCACGTCGGCGTCGGCCAGCAGCTCCCGGGCGGCCGTGGTGAGCAGGTCGGGGTCGCCGGGCCCGGCCCCGACCAGGGCCACGCGGCCGCGCCGGGGGCCGGAGACGAGGACGGCCGCCTGCCGTTCCGCCTCGGCCGTGCGACCCTCCCGGAGGAGGCGCCGGAGCGGGGAGGCCAGCAGCTCGCGGTAGATCCGTTGCTGCGCCGCCGCGGGCAGGTGGCGTCGGCGGAGGCGACGGCGCACCCGCCCCACCAGGGAGGTGAACGGGCCCCACTCCGGGCCCAGCAGCCGCTCCAGCCGGACGCGCAGGGCGGAGGCCAGGTACGGGCTCTCACCGCCGGTGCTGATCGCGACCTGGAGCGGGTCCCGTCTCACCACCGCGGGGGCGATGAAGTGGCAGAGGTCGGGGACGTCGAGGACGTTCAGCAGCACCCGGGCCGCCTCGGCCTCCCGATGGCAGCGTCGGTTGACCTCGGGGTCCCCGCTGGCGTCGATGGCCAGCCAGGCCCCGGCCAGGTCCCCCTCGACGTACCCCCGTTCCAGCAGCTCGATCCGTCCTTCCCGGGCCAGGGCGCGGAGGCCGGCCACCGGGTCTGCCGCCACCACCCGGATGCGGGCCCCGGTGTCGAAGAGCCCCGTTACCTTGTCGAGCGCGGGCCGGCCTCCACCCAGCACCACGCAGCGCCGACCCCGCAGGTCGAGGTAGGCGGGGTAGTAGCGCGAGGGCGCGCCGGACCGCCCTGACGACCCCGACCCGGCCGTGCCGGCCGGAGGGGCCGGGCCGAGTGGTGTCCTGTCGGAGGGGGAGGCCATGTCGCGCCGGTAGGTCGTAGGTGGACGAGGGGTGTGGGGCGTGCGCCCGGGGAGGGGAGTGAGAGCGGGGCGTGCGCTCCGCTTGCGGCGCAGCGGCTGGAGAGGGCCGCCGCGCTAGCCGCGACAGGCGCAGACGACGCGGCGTGCGTGATCGATCACCGGGCGGCGGGTGAGTGCCCAGCCGCGGGTCCGGCGGCTCGAGCGCAGACACGGACGCATCCTGGCCAGCCACAACCGCAGCCTCCGGTCGGCTATTCCCAGGGGCCCGGGCTGCGCCGGTAGCGGCGGCGGGCGACCGCGCCGGTCCTGCCCGCCGGTGCCGGCGCCGCCTGCGGCCGGTCCGGAGTTGACCGGGCGACGAGGCGCCTCGTCGCCCGGTCAGGAAGGAGCTGGAGGAGGGATCAGGGGCCGGGCCGGGGGCTGGGCGGCTCAGCCCCCCACCCCCACCCCCAGCTCCCGCCCCAGGGCGACCCAGTCGGCGGCCATCTCCTGCTGGGCCCGGGCGAGGCTCAGCCGCCCCGTGCAAACGGCTCGGTTGGCCGCGTCCTCGACCGCGTCCTTGGCGTTGGGGGAGGCCCCCGGCTCGGGCCAGAGGTTGTGCACGTCCCAGCCGGCGCCCCCCAGCTCCAGCGGGACCAGGTGATCCAGCTCGTACCTCGAGGTGGAGCCGCTCTCCCCGTAGCGAGCCATCAGCTCTCGCTTCAGCGGGGCGGTGTAGCTCTCCGGGGGCCGCCGGGCCCGGGTGTGCGGGGTGGGGCAGAGCTGGCTCACGGTGACCGTCGGGTCGACGGCCCCGGGGGTGCAGGCCGGGTCGGGGCGCGGTCCCGGCCGTACCTGGCAGTGAGCGGGCAGGGAGGCGAGGCCGCCGCCGGTGTCGTGGCCTGGGCTGAGCCGGAGGCCGACCCCGGAGGTAGCGGGCGTGGTCACGCTCGCCGACGTTCCCGGCTCGCTCTGGATCATCTGCCCCGAGCAGCCGAGCAGCAACGCGCAGACCAGGACCCCGACCAGCGATTTCATGGCTTCCTCCCAACACGATCTGTCCGGATCCCGGAGCGGTCCGGACGGGTTGCCTCGAAAGGTAGCGACGAGAACCGGGGGCGGGGGGCCTCGGCAGGAGCCCGGTGGCCGCAGCTCAGCGTGGGCCCGGGGCCCGGCGGTAGCTGGTGACGGCGGCGAGCACGGCCATCACCGCCCCGCCCAGGGCCAGCACCGCGAACGCCGCCGCCGGCCGGTGGCTCGAATCCCAGGCGGTGCCGCCCGCCACCGGTCCCAGGAAGGCGGTGCCGTAGATGATCAAGAAGATGCCGGCACTGAAACGGGGCACGTCCTCGGGGGCGGCCAGGAGCGGCGGCAGCGCCAGGGTGAGGACGAGGGCCAGGGCGGTGGCGAAGCCGATCACACCGGCCCAGGCCACCACCCAGGCTCCCGGGGTGAGGGCGATGCCGGCGCTGGCTGCGGCCACCATGGCCCCGGCCGAGACGAAGGGCCAGCGGCGGCCGACCAGCCGATCCGGGAAGGCGAGGCAGAGGAAGGAGGCCAGGAGCTGGCTGGCGTTGAGCGAGGTCAGCGCCGCGTCCTTTAGCTCCGCCCGGCCGGTGGCGTGCACGAAGTCGGGGATGAAGGTGTTGGTGCCGAAGTAGGCGGCGGAGCCGAGCCCCATGACCACGCCGACCTGCCACAGCTGTAGGCTCCGGAAGTCCGGCCACCAGCGTCGGGAGGCCCCGGGATCGGGAGGGATGTGGGGAGTGGTGAAGACCATGAGCAGCCCGGCCAGGAAGACGGGCAGCGACCAAGCCGCGAAGGTGAGCGGCCAGCTGCCGTGCAGGAGCGGCGCCAGCCAGGGGCCGGTGACCGAGGCTGGCACCAGCTCGCCGAAGAGCAGGCCGTTGGAGTAGACGGCCGTGGCCAGCGCCACTCTGAAGGGCAACCACTCCCTGACCAAGGTGGGGAACACGGGCTGGCTCACCGCCACCCCCGCCCCCATGACCAGGGTCATGGCGAACAGGACCTGGACGCTGGTTCCCGCTCCGCGCAGGGCCGAGCCCAGGCCGATCGCCAGCAGCCCGACCAGCAGGGCGCGGCGCGCCCCCAGCCTGGCGATCAGGAGCGAGCCCGGGATCGCGGCCACGGCCAGCAGCAGCGTGGGTAGGCCGGTGAGCACCGAGATCGAGGTCTCGTCCAGACCCAGGTCCCGGTGGATGGCGGGGAGGACCGGTGGTACCGCGAGCAGGGTCACCCGGAGGTCGAAGCCCCCCAGCCAGAGCAGGCCGAGGTAGCCCAGGCCCCCCCAGCTCAGCCGATGGGCACCGGCGGCGTGAGCCCGTGGCTCCATCACCGGCCGGGCTCGCCCATCCCCCCGGGTGCGGGCCTCTGGTCCGGTCCCATCGGCCCGATTCTAGGGTGGCCGGGTGGGCGGGAAGGCGGGAGGGGTCCGCCGCCCGGCGGGGCGGCGCGCCCCCGGCCCTGACCGGCGCCGGAGGCGGCGACGATCGTGGCCGGGGCGGTCGCGGGCGGGATGTGGCCGGCCACCGCCCGGAGGGACAGGGCAGGGCGCGCCCGGCACCTTCCGCCTTCGACTCCGCCGGCGGTGCAGGGCGGTCCGGCCCTCCGAGCAACGCCTCGGCCTCGCAGCGCAGCTCCCAGTAGTTGCTCCAGGCGGCGCGGGCCCGGGCCAAGGCGGGGCGGGCCCCTCGGCGGGCCCGGGCGGCGGCGATGGCCTGGGTCTGGGCCAGCGCCCAGCGGTCCAGCGCCCGCTCCACGGTGGCCTCCACCAGCTCGCGCCACTCCATCCCTCCCCGCCCCGGGACCGGGGCGGGGAGGGTGAGGAACTTCCAGGTGACGCCCCCGGAGAGAGGGGCGACGCGGGCGGTGCCCTGGGCCCGGCCGAGGTGGGGTCGCGGTCGGGGGTGGCGGGGGTTGGCGGCCATCAGGCGCTGCTGGGCGGCGAGGACCAGCTGGTGGGCGGCCTGAAGGGTGCGAGGCCGGGCGGCGGGCTGACCGAGCCGGAGCTGGAGTCGGTGGACGGCCTCGGCCAGGGCGGGAGGGAGGAGGTGGCGGCCGGCCAGGCGTAGCTCCTCCAGCCGGTCGAGGAGGCGGTCGGACTGCTCGAGCAGGAGGCGCCGGCGGCGTTCCGCCGCCGGGTCGGCGGGATGGAAGCGGATGGGGGAAGGGAGGACGGACATGGCCAGCGAGGGTATGGAGGGGAGGAGGAGGTCGAGAACGGCCGTTCACCGAGCAGGCGGCAGGGTGCGGCCTGGGGAGCGGGGCGCGGGTTGACGACGCGGAGTCAGGGAGGCGTCCCGATCGCCCTGACCCCTGACCGGTCACACCGAGCCAGGGCAGGGGGAGCCGCTGGGGGGGCGCCGAGGCCGGGTCGGGGCCGGGACCCCGGCCCCCGAGCGGGCGCGGCCGGTGCGCTGGCCGGCACCCGGGCACCGGTGGGGGCCGAGGTCGCCCTTCCCGAGCCCCTCGTCCCTCGCCTGACGGAGGCGACCGCGAGGGTTCGAGGACGGCTCCACGCCGCCGCATCGCCTGGCCGAGCCCGGTGGTCCCGGAGGTCCGCCCATCGATGGGCGGACCTCCGGCCGGGCTGGACGTGGCTGGCGGTGGGTGGGGTGCCCGGTCCCCGCGGCCCCGACCGGCGGCCCCGCCGGTCTCACACCCAGTCGGGGCCGATCCGGGTGCAGGTGGCGAGCCGCTCCTCGACCGGCTCCATGGCCTCGGTCGCGCGGGCCAGGATCTCGTCCACCCCCTCCAGGGCGAGCCGGTAGATGACCTCCTTGCCCCGCCGCTCGGCGGCCACGAAGCCGCAGTGGCGGAGGCAGGCGAGGTGGGTGCTGACCCGGGGCTGGGGCTGTTCCAGGGCGCGCACGATCTCGCCCACCGACCGTTCGCCGTCCCGGAGCAGCCCCAGGATGCGGAGCCGGGTGGGGTCGCCCAGGACCCGGAAGAAGCGGGCCAGGGCGGCGCTGCCGACCTTGGGAGCGGGGACGAGCAACATATCCGGAAAACAGGATATCATGTCCTGGTCGCGTCGGTTCTCCGGCCCGCTGGGTGGCCGGAGCGAGGAGGTGTCTCGATGGCGACCAGGCTGATGCGCATCCAGGGCATGAGCTGCGCCCACTGCGAGAAAACGGTGGCGGAGGCGCTGACCGCCGCCGGCGCCCGCCGGGTGGTGGTGGACTGGCGTCGAGGGGAGGCCCGTTTCGACCCCGTCGCGGCCGGCGACCGGGAGCTGGCGGCCGCGGTGGAGGCGGCCGGCTACCAGGTGGCGTCGGTCGAGGAGGCGACCGAGGAGGCGCACGGGGTCGGGCCCCTGGTCGGGGAGCGGGCGGGGGGCTACGACCTGATCGTGATCGGCTCGGGCTCGGCTGCCTTCGCCGCCGCCATCACCGCCACCGAGGCTGGGGCGCGGGTGGCGCTGATGGAGGCCAACGTGGTCGGCGGTACCTGCGTCAACGTCGGCTGCGTCCCCTCCAAGGCCATGCTGGCCGCGGCCGAGGCCTACTTCCGCGCCGGGCACCATCCCTTCCCCGGCCTCCGCACCCGCGCCGAGGGGGTGGACCTCGGGGCCCTGGTCGACGCCAAGGCCGAGCTGGTGGAGCGGTTACGGGTGGAGAAGTACCTGGATCTGGCCGAGAGCTACGGCTTCACCCTCTGCCGGGGTCGGGCCGAGTTCGTCGATTCGGGGACGATCGCCTGCGACGGGGAGCGGCTGACCGCCCCTCGCTTCATCGTCGCCACCGGCGCCTCCCCGTCCGTGCCCCCGATCCCGGGGCTGGCCGAGGCCGGCTACCTGACCAGCACCACCGCCCTGGAGCTGCGCGAGCCGCCTCGAGAGCTGGCGGTGATCGGGGCCAACGCGATCGGGCTGGAGATGGGCCAGCTCTTCCAGCGGCTGGGCAGCCGGGTGACCTTCCTCGAGGTGGCGCCGCGGATCGCCCCCTTTGAGGAGCCCGAGGTGGCCGAGACCATGACCGCCGTCCTGGAGCAGGAGGGAGCCCGGGTGGTGACCGAGGCCCGGATCACCGCCGTGGCCCAGCGCGGCCAGCGGCGGGCGGTGAGCTTCCGGTGGCGGGGCGGCCAGGAGGAGGTCGAGGTCGACCAGGTCCTGGTCGCGACCGGGCGGCGGCCCAACACCGAGGGTCTGGGCCTGGAGCGGGCCGGCATCGCCACCACCGGGCGGGGGGCGATCCAGGTGGACGACGGCCTGCGCACCACCAACCCCAGGGTGTGGGCGGCGGGCGACGTGACCGGCCACCCGCAGTTCGTCTACCTCGCCGCCTACGAGGGCGGCCTGGCCGCGCGCAACGCGCTGCAGGGCACGGCCGAGCGGGTGGACCTGACCGCCCTCCCCCGGGTCACCTTCACCAGCCCGGCGATCGCCGCCGTGGGCCTGACCGACGAGCAGGCGGCGGCGTCGGGGGTGGCCTGCTCCTGCCGGGTGCTCCCCCTGTCGGCGGTGCCCCGAGCGCTGGTCAACCGCGACACCCGGGGCTTCGTCAAGATCGTGGCCGAGGCCGCGAGCGGGCGCATCCTGGGGACCACGGTGGTGGCGGACGGGGCCGGGGACGTGATCCAGGCCGCGGTCTACGCCGTCCGCTTCGGGCTCACCACCGACCAGGTGGCGAGCACCTGGGCGCCGTACCTGACCTTCGCCGAGGGCTTCAAGCTGGCGGCGCAGGCCTTTACCCGCGACGTGAGCCGACTGAGCTGCTGCGCCGCCTGAGATGGGGGATGAGCCATGCCTGAGGCAGTGGGCGACGTGATCGGCCGGGCAGCCTTTCGGCGCCTGCTCCGGACGGGCCGGGCGGTGCCCATCCAGGAGCTCGCCTCCGACCTCGACCGGCCGCTGGGAGAGGTGGAGGCCCAGGTGATGGCGTCGAGCACCCAGGGGCGGATGCGCCTCGACGCCGAGGGCCGGGTGATAGGCGCGGCAGGCCTCAGCGTGGAGCCGGACCGGCACCGGGTCGAGATCGCTGGACGGAGCTTCTGGACCTGGTGCGCCTGGGACCTCCTTGGCATCTGCGGAGCGCTGC
This sequence comes from Candidatus Dormiibacterota bacterium, assembly GCA_035653475.1. Lineage (GTDB taxonomy): Bacteria > Chloroflexota > Dormibacteria > Dormibacterales > Dormibacteraceae > CADDZO01. The sequence continues at coordinate 13,885 of DASRBU010000297.1, forward strand.
GCGCTGATGGGGTGAGCCGCTCCATCAGCCCCTGGAGCGGCACGCCGCTCGAGGTGCGCTTCCGCCATGGTCGGCCGGAGCCGAGTCCATTGGTCGTCTTCCGCCCCGATGACGGCTACCGAGAGCGCTGCCAGGACCTCTACCGGGAGTGGTGCTCGAACAGCAACCTCTTCGAGGGCCGCGAGGCGGCGGAGGCCTGGTCCGAGCGGGAGGGGATGCAAGGGCGCATCCTGGGACTGGAGGAGGCTGCCAACTCCGCTGCCCAGACGTGGCAGCCGCTGGCCGAGGGGCCGCCTTAGCGTGATCGAAAGACGACGGGGAAGCGGCAGAGGTTGCCGGGGCCGGATCCCGGTCGTTCCCCACCGCGGCGCCGGCCTCACCGGGGAGGCCAATGGGCGAGCAGGCCCGCCGTGGGCATGAGAGACGTGCGGATGGCCTTGACATCCCGCCTCGGGGGAGGTCGGACGCGGCACCCTGCCAACCCGCCCATGACCACGGAGGAGGCGCCCAGGGCCACGGCCCGCCCTCCCCGCCAACCTGGGCCGGTTGGCGCGACGTTCCTCGGCTGTGCCTGCATCCGGCCTACCTGAAGCGCACCGCGGGGTTGGCGGTCGTGGTTGGTACCCTC
>DASRBU010000298.1:0-10474 GCA_035653475.1 Candidatus Dormiibacterota bacterium
GAAGGTCTACCAGATCGGCATCCCCATCCACTGGGGATACGTGGGCATCAAGACCGGTCAGCACTGGCTGGCCAACGCCCTGACCCCCTTCGTGGGGGACGCCAACGCCCGGACGCCGGAGTTCAAGGCCTTCCTGGTCGACCTGGAGAAGATGTAGGTGGAGGAGGAGGTCGGACGTCCCTGGCCGGAGCGCCGCCGGCGCGTCCGGGAGCTGCAGGCGCGGTATCCGTTCCTGGAGGATCAGCTGCGCCTCTACGCGGCCCTGCTCGAGGTCTGGGAGGAGACCTGCTCCGATCCACCACCGGGGCCGGAGGCGCTCGCCCATGCCCGGGCTCGCGTCCTGCCCGGCGTGGTGGAGGCCACGGTGAGGGCGGCGCCGGAGCGCCTGGCGCGGGCGGCGGAGGAACGGTTCCGTCAGGCCGACCCCGACCAGCTGCTCGGCCGCTGGCTGGCGGGCGCCGAGCAGGCGGACGTCGACCGTTACCTGGCCCGCGCCAGCCTCGATCCCCTGCTCGAGGTCCTCGATCCCGGAAGCGCGGCCGCTCTCTGCTCAGGGCCGCGCGACGAGCGTCACTGCCCGAGCTGCGGCGGTCCCCCCCAGCTGAGCTGGTATCCGGCCGGCGGGGCATCGCTGGAGACCGGGCCGCGACGGCTGCGCTGCGCCCGTTGCGGTCGCAGCTGGGCCTTCGCCAGGCTCGCCTGCGCGGTCTGCGGGGAGCGGGAGGGAAGCCGCCTGCCGGTCTTCGGCGAGGCGCGTGCCGGGGAGGGCGAGCTGGTGGTGCGCGGGTTGGCGGCCGAGGACCCGTCTCTGGTGCTCCCGCACCTGCGGGTGGAGGCGTGCGACGCCTGCCACAGCTTCCTGGTCGGGGTCGACCTGGGACGGGAGGCGCGGGCGGTTCCGGTGGTGGATGAGCTCGCGGCCCTGCCCCTGGTCCTGCACGCGAGCGAGCGTGGCTACCGCAAAGCGGTGCCGAACCTGATGGGGTTGTGAGGCGAAGAAGGGATGGCTGAGATCAGCGGGGGCACCAGGTACGGGTTCTTCACCGACACCAGCATCTGTATCGGCTGCAAGGCCTGCGAGGTGGCCTGCAAGGCCTGGAACCAGCTGCCGGGCAATCCGCCCACGTTCCTGGACGGCTTCGACAACACGGGCCAGTTGGACGCCCAGAACTGGCGGCACGTGCGCTTCATCGAGCAGGTGCCGGATCAGACCATGATCAGCGGCGACGGCCACGTCTGGCTCATGATGTCGGACGTCTGCAAGCACTGCCAGCAGGCCAGTTGCCTCGAGGTCTGCCCCACCGGGGCGATCATTCGCACCGAGTTCGACTCCGTCTACATCCAGCAGCCGGTCTGCAACGGCTGCCGGGACTGCATCGCCGCCTGCCCCTACGACGTCATCGGGTTCAGCGAGGAGACCGGCACCGCGCACAAGTGCACCCTCTGCTACGACCGGTTGCAGGCGGGGATGGTCCCAGCCTGCGCCAAGGCCTGTCCTACCCAGTCGATCCAGTTCGGTCCCCTGGACCAGTTGCACCAGATGGCGGACGCGCGGCTCGCCGCCCTCCACCAGCAGGGCTACACCCGGGCCCAGCTCTACGGCCGTGACCCCGACGTCTACGGCGGGCTCAACGCCTTCTTCCTGCTCATGGACCGGCCGGAGACCTACCGGTTGCCCAACGCCCAGAACGCCGGCCTCCCCAGCCGCAACAACCTGGGCGGGTATCTGACCGCGCTGGTCACGGCCGCCTTCGGCGTCCTCGCCGGCCTGGTCGCGCTGCGCCGCCGGGGCGGCGCCGGCCGGGCGGGCGGAACGGGTGCCGGCCAGGAGGGTCGCTGATGGTTGGGCTGCCGCTCGCGGTCGAGCACTTCGCCGGACCGCCGCACTGGGAGTGGTACATCTGGGGTTACTTCTTCCTGGCCGGCCTCACCGGGGGTTGCTACGCGCTGGCGGCGATCCTGCGGCTGTGGGGGGAGCCGTCGGACGAGGTCGCCGCGCGGCTCGGCTTCTACGCCGCCTTCGGATCGCTGATCCTGTGCCCGATCCTGCTCAGCATCGACCTGGGACAGCCGCTGCGCTTCTGGCACATGATGACCAACACCACGCCGGGGGTGACGGCGGCCAACTTCAAGTCCTGGTCCCCGATGTCGGTCGGGGTCTGGGCGCTCCTGGTCTACGGCTTCTTCGCCACCGTCACCTTCCTGGCCGCGCTGGGCAAGGACCTGGGCGGCGGCTGGGCCCGGGCGGGCGAGGCCATGGACGGCGTCCCGGGCCGCGTCTTCGTGCTGGTCGGCGGCCTCCTCGGCCTCTTCATCGCCTCCTACACCGGCGTGCTTCTCAGCGTCTCCAACCAGCCGGTGTGGAGCGACACCTGGAGCCTGGGCGGACTGTTCCTGGCCTCGGGGCTGAGCGGGTCCGCCGCCCTCATGACCCTGCTCGTGCGCCGCCGGCCGGAGGCGGCCCCCACCGGCGAGCGACTCCGGCAGGCCGAGGGCTACTTCGCCCTGCTCGAGCTGGCCCTGATCGTGCTCTTCTTCGTCACCGTGGGCGTGGCCGGGACCCTGGGCCAGGCCCTGGGCGGGGCCTGGTGGCTGCTCTGGCTGCTGGTCCTCGTCAGCCTGGCGCCCCCCCTGGCCGGTCTGGCCGGCTGGCGGCCGGTGTCGATGGGGGCGGGAGCCGAAGGGGGCGGGGTGATGGTCTCGCGCCTGCTGGCCGGCGTCACCTGGGTGCCCCTGCTGGTCCTGCTCGGGGTGCTGGCGCTGCGGGCGGCGGTCATCTTCGGCGCCCAGTCCTGACCGCTCCGGAAGGGATGGTCGGCTCGTCCGGGCCGAGGCAGGGCCGGCCCGTGTCCGCTCGCCCGGCGGGAGGGGAAGGCCAGGGGCGAGGGCTCAGCGCCGGGCCTGCTCCGGTGAGGCTCGGTCCAGGATCTCGTGCATGACCGTCGCGATGCCCCGGGCCGTGCGCTCCCAGGTGAACCCGGCCGCCCGCCGCGGGCCGAGCCGACGGAGACGCTCCCGATCGTGCAGCGCGGTCTGGATGGCGGTGGCCAGCGCCGACGGGTCGCTGGGGTCGGGCACGTACACCGCCGCCTCCCCCGCCACCTCGGGCAGCGAGGCCACGGCCGCGGTCACCACCGGCAGGCCCCGGCGCAGCGCCTCCAGCACGGGGAGGCCGAAGCCCTCGTACAGGCTGGGGAAGACCAGCGCCTCGGCGGCCGCGTAGAGGTGCTCCAGGTCGGCGTCGTCGACCCGTCCCAGCACCCGACAGCGCGGCGATCGGGCCAGGCGGGCGGCCAGGTGCGGGTCGGCCGGAGGCCCGGCGCAGACCAGGAGCAGGTCCGGGAGCCGTTCCACCGCGGCCAGGGCGGTGAGCTGGTTCTTGCGCGGCTCCACCCGGCCGACGTGGAGCAGGAAGGGGCGGTCGATCCCCAGTCGGGCGACCCGTCGCCGCGCCGCGGCCCGGGTGGGGCGGAAGCCCGGTCGCTCGCCCCCACCCGCCGGCACCACCCGGATGCGGGCCGGATCCAGGCCGTGCAGCTCGGTGAGGTCGCGGGCGGTGGCCTGTGAGGGGACGATCACGCGGGCGCAGCGGCGTCCGGCCCAGCGCGTGGTCAGACGGAGGTAGGCCAGCGCCCCCCGGGAGTAGGCGCCGGGGTAGCGCTCGAAGGCCAGGTCGTGGACCACGGTCAGCGCCCGACCCGGGGCCAAGAAGGGCACCACGTGCGAGGGGGCGAAGAAGAGGTCGGGCCGGTGCCGCCAGAGCTGGCGCGGGAGCCGGAGCTGCGACCAGAGACGACGGCCGGGCAGCACGGTGAGATCGGGCTCGGTGAGGGAGGCCGGCCGTGAGGCGTAGAAGACGAACCGGAGCTCGGGGGCGACTCGGGGCAGCCATCGGGCCACCTCCCGGGCGTAGACCTCGGTGCCGGTCTGCACCTCCCTGGCGGCCGGGTTGAGGTCGACGGCGATGGTGCCGGCCGCCCTCACCGGACTCGACTCCCGCTGATTCCCGATCCCGCTGGCACCCTGCACCTCGTCGCCTGGGTGGCAGGGATGGTACTCGGTCGGGCCGGTGTCGCGCCGCTGGGACGACCTGGCTCAGTCGGAGGCGCCGTGCAGGGCCGCCAGCAGCGGTCCCGGGTCGGGGGGCGACCGGCGCAGCTCGGCCACCGCGCCCAGAGCCGCCCGCGCCATCCTCGCCCGCAGCTCGCCCCCCTCGGCCAGCGCAACCAGGGCCTCGGCCCAGGCCGCCGGGTCGCCGGCCTCCAGCACCAGGCCGCCGGACCCAACCGCCCGGGGCTGGGCCCCGACGGCGGACACCAGCGGCGGCGTCCCGCAGGCCATGGCCTCCAGCGCCCCGATCGCGCTGCCCTCGTAGTGGCTCGGGTTCAGCCAGGCGATCGCGCCCGCGAGCAACGGTGGGAGCAGGTCGGCCTCCACGTACCCCAGGTCCTGGGCCCCCGGCACCCCCGCCCGCCCGGGTCCGGCCAGGACCAGCCCCACGCCGGGGAGACGAGGAAAGGCGCGTCGCCAGACCTCGGCCAGCAGCCCCAGGTTCTTGCGCCGGCTGCGCACACCGACGAACAGGAAGTACCGATCGGGAAGGCCCAGGCGATGGCGCAACGCCTCCACCGACTCGCGCGGGGGACGGCGGAAGCGGGGGGCGGGGAGGGGCGGAAGGACGGTGATGCGGCTTGGGGCCACCAGGCAGTAGCGCTCCAGGGCCAGCCGGACCGCCTCCGAGGGCACCAGCAGGTGATCCGAGCGAAGCGCCCGGGTGGTCAGCCAGTGGGCGCGAAGCCAGCCGTCGAACCCGTAGCCGCGGGCCTGGAAGAGGTGGCCGACGTCCAGGACCGCGGTCACGCTGCGGCGGCGGCCGGGGCGGAAGCGGCCGTCGAGGGAGAGCAGGGCCCGAGCGCGGTGCCGTTCCTCGGGCCCGACCACCTCCACCTCGTCGCTTCGCCGCAGCAGGTCGAGGACGTAGCCGGCGTAAACTGCGGCTCCCGCCGGCCGTTCCATGTTCAGACGTGAGAGATCGCAGGCAACCACCAGCCGGGGTCGCACCGGCCGATCATATCGGGCGCCGGGAGGCTCGCGTCCTGGGCGTCCGCGTCGACTGCCTGGACATGGCGGGCGCGGTGGCCGCGATCGAGCGGATGGTCGAGCGGGGTGGCCCCACCCAGCTGGTGGCGACCGTCAACCCCGAGTTCGTGATGCGGGCCCGTTCGGACCCTGGCTTCCGATCGGTGCTCGACGGCGCCTCCCTCTGCCTGGCCGACGGCACCGGCGTGGTCTGGGCCATGCGACGCCAGGGCTGCCCCCAGCGCGAGCGGGTCGCCGGCAGCGACCTGGTGCCGGCGCTGGCCGCGGTGTGCGCGCGCCGGGGCTGGCGCCCGTTCCTGCTCGGCGCGCGGCCGGGGGTGGCGGCGGAGGCGGCCCGACGTCTGGAGGCGGACCTGCCCGGCCTGCGGGTGGCGGGCACCCACGCCGGCTCGCCGCGGCCGGAAGACGACGAGGAGGCGCTGCGTCGGATCCGGGCGGCACGGCCCGATCTGCTCCTGGTGGCCTATGGCGCCCCCCACCAGGAGCTGTGGATCGCGCGCAACCGGGATCGCCTCGGCGTCCCGGTCGCGATCGGTGTGGGCGGCTGCTTCGATTTCCTGGCCGGCCGGGTCCGGCGCGCCCCGCGCCGACTCCAGCACCTGGGGCTGGAGTGGTTGTGGCGGCTGGCCCTGCAGCCCTGGCGGTGGCGCCGGATGGCGGTGCTGCCGGCCTACGCCGTGGCCGTGTGGCGCTCGGGACGCAGCCCGGGCGGGTAGCCGGCCGCACCGGCGCCGACGCCGAGCGACGGTCGTGGATAGGATGCGGCCGTGGACCTCAGCGTGGTGGTGCCGTGCTACAACGAGGAGGACCGGCTGCCAGCGTCCCTGGCGCGCGTGGCCTCGTTCCTGGAAGGTCACGGCGGTAGCTTCGAGCTGATCCTGGTCGACGACGGCAGCGACGACCGCACGCTCGAGATCATCCGGGAGGCGGGACGGAGGTTTCCCTACGTGCAGGCGCTCTCCCTGCCCCACCGGGGCAAAGGGGCGGCCCTGGCCGAGGGCGTCCGGCGCTCCCGGGGGCGCCTGGTGCTGCTCAGCGACGCCGACTTCTCGACCCCGATCGAGGAGCTGGGCCGGCTGGAGGCGGCCATCGCCGAGGGTGCCGACGTGGCCATCGGCTCGCGGGCGGCGCCGGGGGCGCGGGAGGTGGACCAGCCCCTGTACCGGCGGCTGATGGGCAAGGCCTTCAACCTGCTGGTGCAGGCCCTGCTCCTGCCCGGGGTCTGGGACACGCAGTGCGGTTTCAAGCTCTTCCGGGGGCCGGTGGCGCGCCAGCTCTTCGCTCAGCTCCACACCACCGGCTTCGCCTTCGACGTCGAGGTGCTCTACCTCGCCCGGCGCTCCGGTCACCGGGTGCGCGAGGTCCCGGTGCGCTGGATCAACTCCCCGAGCAGCCGGGTGTCCCCGCTGCGGGACGCCCGGGCCATGGCCCTCGACCTGCTCCGCATCCGCTTCACCCGCTGACGGTCGGCCACGGCCGTCCCCGGCCGGGGGAGGACGGCCGTCGCCGACCCCGGTGGGCGAGTCCCCGAGCGACCCACGGGGAGCCGCGCGACCGGCCGGCCCCGCCGCCGGGCGCGGTTCTCCTCGACGGCGAGCCGTGGTGCCCCACCGGTACCCTGTCCTCGCTCCCGGTTCGGCAGGGCACGACGGGGCCGGCGGCCGGGCGGTGCGCGATGCGGTCGGGCCGGGGTGGGAGCCGGCGCGAGGCCTGCCCGGCCGCACCGGCCGCGATCCCCGGTCGGGGAGCGGGAACGCGCCCGGTACCGCGCGGGGCCGGAGGCCGTCCGACCAGGCGGCAGGAGCGTGGGAAGGAGCGCCGTGGGGCCGGTGATCGCGATCGTATCGTGATGACAGGCTTCGGCGGCGCCCAGCGCCGGGGCTGCCCTGAGCCGGGAAGTGTACGTGTGCAGGAGGTATCCCACCGTGGTGAAGCCGCACCGGCGAGCACGCGGGCCCCTGCCCCCGAGGTCGAGCGCGGGAGCGGTCGATTCGTCCGAGGATCCGCGCCGGTGGGGTCAGAAAGGGCAGGGCCTGGTGGAGTATGGCCTGATCCTGGTGCTGGTGGCGATCGTGGTGGTCGTGGTCCTGGCCACCATGGGACAGGAGGTCAAGATCGCGTTCTCGGACATGGTCAACGCGCTGACCGGGAGCGGCTAGTGACGGGCGTCGGAGGTTCCCTGCCAGCCGGTCGCACCGGGAGAGGTCCGGTCCCAGCGCCGGGGCCACCGGGGTGGCGGCGGATTCCGACTCAGGGCACCGGCCGGGGGCCGGCTCAGGGAGCGCCGAGGAAGGCCAGGGCGGCCTCCTTGAACGGTCGCGCGGGCACGACGTTGAGGTGGTTGCGGCCGGGGATGGTGACGTAACGCGCGCCCGGGATCTGCTGGGCGATCTCGCCCGCGCCCCGGGCGACCGGGTCCAGCTCGCCGACCACGATCAGCACCGGCACCCGTACCGCCGCCAGCTGCCGGGGCTCGAACGGCGGCTGCGGGCCCAGGATGCAACAGGCGAGGGCCTCCAGGTCGTTGGTGGGCCGTGCCGCGGCGAAGGCCTGGAACTGCACCGCGGTGGGATCGGTCACCGTCTCGTCGCCGCGGAGGCGACGGGCGATCAGCTCGGCGCGATCGCCGCGGCCCCAGGCCCCCAGCCCGCCCAGCACCGCCCGGCGCAGACGCTCGGGGTGGGCCAGCACCAGCTCCAGCCCGATGCGGGCGCCCATGGAGTAGCCGAGGTAGTCGGCGGTCTCGATCCCGAGGTGATCGAGCAGCCGCACCACATCGGCTGCCATCGCGGCCCGGGCGTAGGCGGCCGGGTCGTGCGGCTTGGCGGAGCGGCCGTGGCCCCGGCAGTCCAGGCCAAGCACGCGCCAGCCGGCGCCGGTCAGCGTCTCCTGCCAGCGGGTCCCCACCCAGTTCAGCTCGTAGTCGCTGGCGAAGCCGTGGACGAGGACGATGGGTCGGCCACCCTCGGGGCCCGCCAGCTCGAAGTGCAGGCGGGGCTCGGTCGGGAGATCGGGCACGGGGAGTAGGGTAGAGAATCGCCGTGTTCGTGCGTGTGGTCCAGCGCGACGCCTGGGAGGTGGAGGTGCCGGGGGAGGCAACGCGGAGCTTCGCCTCCGAGGAGGAGGCGATGGCCTTCGCCCGGTCGCTGGGGCCTGCCTGGGTCGAGGTGGGTGTGGTGGTGCCGGCGCGGGAGGGCGTTCCCCGCCACCACCACTGGACGACCTGGCGCCGGGGCGAGGGTGGCTCGTACGTGGTCTCCGAGCTGCGCTGGGGCGGCCGGCCGGCCCCGGGAAGGTGAGGGGTCCGGGTCGGAGCGGCTTCCGAGCGGTGCACCTCGCCAGCGGCCGGGTGCTGGCGAGCCGGCTCCAGGTGCCCCGGACGCCGCTGGGGCGGGCCCTCGGGCTCATGTTCCGCGCCCCCCTGCAGGCGGGAGAGGGGATGTGGATCGCGCCCTGTGGCGGCATCCACACCTGCTTCCTCTTCGGCTCGATCGACGCCGTCTTCCTGGACCGGGAGCACCGCGTGCTGCGGGTCCGCGAGCGGCTGGCGCCCTGGCGGGCCGTGCCCCTGGTTAGGGGCGCGCACGGGGTGCTGGAGCTGCCCCCGGGCACGGCGGCGGAGGTGGGCCTGCGGCCGGGCGATCGCCTCCTGATCGCGGCCGTCGCCGCCCCGCAGGCCCCCCGGGGGGAGCCGACGGCCCTCTCCGAGGAGGGGCCCTCGATCCCTTGACGGCCGGGCTGGACACCATCCGTAGGCTCGAGGGGTGGACCTCTCCGGTCTTCTCAGAGGTGGCCTGGACTGGCTCTTGCCGCCTCGTTGCGGCGGCTGCGGGGCGCTTGGCACCTGGCTCTGCCTCCGCTGCCGGCGGGACATCGAAGCGCCGAGATGGCCGCGGTGCGAACGCTGCGGCCACGAGCTCGAGTTCGTTGGCGCCGGCTGTGGCTGCCACCGACACCTGAGGGCGCTCTCCCGGCTCCGCTCCGCCGCCCTCTACGAGGGGCCGCTGGAGCGTGCCATCCACCGCTTCAAGTACGAGGGCTGGCGGGCACTGGGACCCACCCTGGCCGAGCTGTTGGTCGAGCCGGGGCGCGACCGCCCCCCGGGGGCGTGGGTGGTGGCGGTTCCCCTCCATCCCGCCCGACGTCGCCGGCGAGGGTACGACCAGGCCGAGATCCTCGCCGCTCACCTGCGCCGGCGCTGTCGGGCGCCGGCTCCGCCCGGGCGCCTGGTCAGGCTCCGCGACACCCCGCCTCAGGTCGGGCAGGACCGGCTCCGCCGCCGCGCCAACGTCGCCAGCGCCTTCGCTTGGCGAGGGGCGCCGCTCGCCGGTGCGCCGGTGGTGGTGGTCGACGACGTGGCCACCACCGGGGCTACCCTGGAGGCGTGCGCTCGGGCCCTTCGGGCTGCCGGGGCGGGCAGCGTGCAGGGCCTGACCCTGGCCAGGGCGGGCGGGAGGTGGTGAGGTGCGGAGTGCGCAGGGGAGGACCGGGCGAGCACGCCCCGATGGGAGCCGGCGGGCCCGGTCGGGCGCGTTCCCGGCGGTGTCCATGGGTATGATCACTCGGATGAAGGTGCTGGCGCGGCAGGTGAGGCCGGGAGCTGTCCGACCTCGGGGCGGAGGCACTCTCGACACCCTGCACCCCGGCGGGTGAGGTAGCAGTGCGCTTGCTCAAGCTCATCGATCCCAACGAACGCGAGGTCCGCCGTCACCTGGAGACGGCGCGGATCATCGGAGCCTTCGAGCCCGAGCTGCAGTCGCTCTCCGACGACGAGATCCGGGCCCGGGCCGAGGACCTGCGGGTCCAGGCCCGGGAGGGCGTCGACCTCGAGGACCTGCTGATCGAGTGCTTCGCCCTGGTCCGGGAGGCGAGCCGGCGGACGATCGGCCTGCGCCACTTCGACGTGCAGCTGGTGGGGGGGATCGTCCTCCACGAAGGCAAGATCGCCGAGATGAAGACCGGCGAGGGCAAGACCCTGGTCGCTTCGCTGCCGCTGGTCTTGAACGCGCTCGAGGGTCGTGGCGCCCACCTGGTCACGGTCAACGACTACCTGGCCCGGCGCGACGCCGGCTGGATGGGGCCCATCTACCACCTGCTCGGCCTGAGCGTGGGGGTGATCGTCGGAGACCCCCACATGCCCGACAGCTCCTTCGTCTACGACCCCGACTACCTGGACGAGACCCATCCCGATCCCCGTTTGCAGCATCTGCGCCCGGTCTCGCGGGCCGAGGCCTACCGTTGCGACATCACCTACGGCACCAACACCCAGTTCGGCTTCGACTACCTGCGCGACAACATGGCCACCGACCCGGCGCAGTGCGTCCAGCGCGAGCTGTGCTACGCCATCGTGGACGAAGTGGACTCGATCCTGATC
>DASRBU010000299.1:0-2807 GCA_035653475.1 Candidatus Dormiibacterota bacterium
CGACCGTCGCTCCCTCCACGGGTGATCCTGGAACCCCGGAGCGCGAAGAACTAGAATCAGCCCCCATGGTTCCCCAGCCAGTTGACTACAGCGCGCCCTTCCAGCGTGCCATCGAGTTGATCGGGAAGCGGTGGTCGGGACCGATCATCCGGGCGCTGATGTCCAGGCCGGCCCGGTTCAACCAGCTGCTGATGGGCATCCCCGGCATCAGCGATCGGGTCCTGACCGAGCGGCTTCGCGAGCTCGAGACCGAGGGCCTGGTCGAGCGACTGGTCGATCCCGGCCCTCCGGTGCGGGTCAGCTATCGCCTGACCCCGCGGGGACGGGCGCTGCGCCCGGTGATCGCCTCCATCGACGCCTGGGCGGCGACCTGGCTGACGTCGTCCTCGAACGGGTCGGCGGCGGGCTGAGGCCCGGGTCGGGACCGGGGTCGAGATCTCGATTCGGCCTCCCGGCCCATTGCTACGCTTACAGCGATGCCGCTGGGCAACCTCTTTCGGCGCCGATCCTCGGACGCTGGGAACTGTCCCGGGTGCGGCGGACCGCTCCCTCCCGGCGCCGGCTTCTGCCCCGGTTGCGGGATCCGCGTCGACGAGCCGGACGCCCAGCCCCTCTACATCGTCGACCGGACGACCGGGCTCTTCAACGAACGGTTCATCCGGCCGGTGCTCGAGGACGAGCTCTCGCGCGCCCATCGCTATCGGCGCCCCCTGGGGGTGGTGCTGATCGAGCCCATCCCCGACGGACGGGCCTCCGGGCTCGAGGCGGACGAGGAGGCCCTGCGCATGATGGGAGCGGCGGTGGCGGCCACGCTTCGGGAGGTGGACACCCCGGGGGTGCTCAGCCAGCATCCGCCGGCCCTGCTGGCGGTCCTCCCGGAGACCGACGTGGCCGGTACCGCCCACGCCGCCAACCGCGTGCTGGAGGCCATCAACGCCTCGCTGGCCACCCGCGGTCGTCGCGCGGCGGTCGGCATCGTCTGGATCCATCCCGGCCAGCGGCTCAAGGCCGACGTCGTGATCGAGGCGGCCAGCCGCTCGCTCCGTACCGGACGGCCGGAGCTGCTGGGCCGCTGAAGGGCGCCCGGTGCCGATCGACCTCTACCTGGTCCGTCACGGCGAGACGGCCTGGACCCGCAGCGGCCAGCACACCGGGCGGACGGATCTGCCCCTGTTGCCCGAGGGCGAGGTGCAGGCCGGCCGGCTGGGCCGGCGCCTGGCCGGTATCCGCTTCGTGGCGGCGTTCTCCAGCGACCTCCGGCGCACCCTGCGCACGGCGGAGCTGGCCGGCTTCCCGGCCCCGTCTCGGACCCCCCTGCTGCGCGAGTTCGACTACGGCGACTACGAGGGGCTCACCAGCCAGGAGATCTGGGCCTCACGACCCGGCTGGCAGATCTACGAGGACGGCTGTCCGGGTGGCGAGACGCCGGCCCAGGTCTACCGGCGGGCGCTGGAGTTCATTCGTCACCTGGAAGGCCTGGAGGGGCCGGTAATCGCCTTCTCCCACGGCCACTTCTCCCGTGCCCTGGCCGTGGCCTGGACGGACCTGGGCATCGCCGCGGCCGCCCGGCTGGCCCTCGACACGGCCAGCCTCTCCGTGCTCCGGGAGGGGGAGCGAGGGCGGGTGATCCAGCTCTGGAACCTGGTGCCCTAGGACCGCCGGGGGCCGCTCCGGCCGGCGGCGATGACCGGCGGCTCGGCCGGGCCACCGGCGACCGGGCCGTTGGGGTCCATGCTCCCCGCGAGCCGGATTGCCGCCGGCCGAGGGGTGTCGCCCCCGGGGCCGGTTTCGGGGCGGCCTCGGCCGCTGCTCGCACCTCATCTCGGTGTCCGTGCGCGGGATGGAGAAGGAGGGTGTCGACGCCGGTGCGGGCCTCAGCTCGCCTCGTCGCCCGTCCCGACTCCCTCCACCATCGCGCCCCAGCGCTCCTCCACGCGGCCCGCTCGATACACGATCAGGGCGACCGCCCAGGTCAGGACGAACAGGCCCACGATGACGAAGCCCGCCTGGCCGATGAAGTCGAGCCCTCCGATCGCATCCCAGGGCTGGCCCTGCAGGTTCAGGATCTGGATGAAGATCTGGAGCAGCTCGATCACGCCGATCCCCAGGGCGATCGTCACCGAGAGCGCGGTCACGGTCAGGTTGTAGAAGACCTTCCGGATGGGGTTGGAGAAGGCCCAGGCGTAGGCCTTGGACATGAAGGCGCCGTCGGTGGTGTCCATGAGCGACATCCCGGCGGCGAAGAGCAGCGGCAAGGACACGACCGCGACGAAGGGGAGGCCCCGGGCGGCGGCGCCGGCCGAGATGCCGAGCAGGGCGACCTCGGAGGCGGTGTCGAAGCCCAGGCCGAAGAGGAACCCGATCGGGTACATGTGCCAGCTGTCCTCGACCAGCCGGAAGAGCCGTCCGAAGGCACGGCTCATCAGGCCTCCCGCCACCAGCTCGTGCTCCAGGGACCGTCGGTCGTAGTGGCCCCGGCGCATGCGCTGGAAGACGGCGACGATGCCCAGCAGGATGATCAGGTTGAGGACGCCGATCAGCACCAGGAAGGTGCCCGACACCGTGGTGCCGATGACGCCGCCGATGTCCCTGAGCTCCCCGTTCTGGCTGACCACCCCCTGGACGATGGTCCGTGCCGCCAGGCCGAGGGCGAGGGCGATGAGGAAGACGACCGTGGAGTGCCCGAGCGAGAAGAAGAAGCCGACCCCGACCGGCTTCTTGCCCTGCTGCAGCAGCTTGCGGGTGGTGTTGTCGATGGCCGAGATGTGGTCGGCGTCGAAGGCGTGTCGGAGGCCGAAGGAGTAGGC
>DASRBU010000300.1:0-4193 GCA_035653475.1 Candidatus Dormiibacterota bacterium
GCGGGTCAACCTCTGGAACCGGCGGGCCGAGGACCTCTGGGGCCTGAGGGACACCGAGGTGATCGGTCGCTCCTTCCTCTCCCTCGAGTTCGGCCTTCCGGTGTCCAGGCTGAAGGGACTGATCGAGACCGCGCTCGAGGCGGAGGAGGAGCAACACGAGCAGGTGCTGGAGGCGACGACCCGGCGGGGGAAGCGTATCCAGTGCCGGGTCACCGCCGCGCCCCTGGTGGCGGTGGAGGCCGAGGTCAAGGGCGTGGTGCTCCTCATGGAGGAAGTCCCCGGCGTCACCGTCGATCCCACCCCCGACCAGGCGGAGTGACCCGAGCCGACCCCCAGCCGCGGCCAGGGCGCAGACCGCCCAGGCTGGACTCCAGGCCGGTCTCGGGTGCTCGACCTCGGCGTGGAGGCGACGGTCGTCCCGGTCGACGACGGTGAGGTCGTGGCGCTCGCCGGCCGCCGGTTCACATGCCCGGGCTGCCCTCGTCGCGACCAGGGCCGAGGGCAGGAGCGTCGGTGCCGAGGGCCGAGGCAGGGTACGCATGGGCCGGCCCGGCGGCCCAATGCCGGTCCCAAGCCCTCGGCCACCGCCGCCGGCGGTAGGCGCCGTGGTCCCGGACGGGCTCGCCAGCCTGGCCATGCCGGGGTGGTCATCGTGGGTTGCGGCCGTCCTCGATCGGGCCGCAGGCACCGTGGTGCCGCGACCGGCCGTGGTGGCACGGCGGGTTCGAGGCCGGCGAACCTCCCCGGCCCCGGAGCAAGTGGCAGGGCCCCACCGCCCGGACCTCCGGGCGGTGGGGCCGTCCGGACCTCAGAGCGCGATCACGCGGCCCTCGCGCGCCGAGCGGGCCATGGCCTCGGTGAGCTGCACGCTGCGCAGCCCGTCCAGCCCGGCGGCCAGCGGCTCCCGGTCCTCCAGCACGGCGTGGTTGAAGTCGTCGATCAGGCGATGGTAGCAGTCGTGCGTGCTCTCCCGGGTCACCTCCTCGCCGGACTCGGTCAGGACCCGCATCTCGCCCTCCCGCCAGGGCCGGGTGACGCCCTGGCCCACGATCCGGCCCCGGGTCCCGTAGATGTCGATGTCGGGCTGGAAGTTGGGGGTCACCTGGTTGGCGTTGACGTAGGCCATGGTCCCGTTGCTGAAGCGGAGGAGGGCCAGCGCCATCGTCTCCAACTCCTCCCTCCGCCCCACGTCGGTGAGCGCGACCACCTCCGCCACCTCCGCCCCGAGCAGGTAGCGGAGCAGGTCGTAGGCGTGCACCCCGATGTTGTTGATCGTGCCCAGCCCGGCCAGCGCGGGATCGGTGCGCCAGCTGCGCAGGGGCGAGGCGCCGGCGCTCACCTCGACCTGGACCAGGAGCACGTCACCCAGGGCCCCCTCAGCGATCAGACGGCGGGCGCGCTGGAAGCAGGCGTGGTGCCGGGTCTGGAAGTTGATGCCCAGCTTGACGCCGGCCTCCCGGCAGACGTCCAGGACGCGCTCGGCGTCGGCCGCGTTCAAGGCCAGGGGCTTGTCGCAGAGCACGTGCTTGCCGGCCTTCGCCGCCGCGAGCGCCTGCTCCGGATGCAGGGCGTTGGGGGTGGTGATGGCCACCACCTGGACGTCGGGGTTGGCCAGCAGATCCTCGTAGCGCGTGTACGCGCAACGGGCCCCGTGACGGGCGGCGAACTCCTCTGCCCGCCCCTGATCCCGACTGACCACGGCCACCAGCTCGCTCTCGGCCAGCTCCTGCACGTGCGGCGCGATGGCCCGGTTGGCGATGTTGCCGATGCCGACGATGCCCCAACCCAGGGTCATGAACGAACCTCCTCGTTGTGCTCCGGCTCGACGTCGGCGCCCCCGGCGCCGGCGCCCGGCAGGAAACGGCCCCAGCCCGGCTCCGCCAGCACCCGGTCCTCCTCGGCCGCCAGCCGGCCTCGAAGATAGGTCCTGACCGCGCGGCCGTGCAGGACCCTGCCCTGGAAGGGGGACCATCCCGCCCGGGAGAGCAGGGCGGAGGGCTCCACCCGCCAGCTCCGGCCGGGGTCGACCAGGACCAGGTCGGCGTCCGCCCCCGGGCGTAGCGTGCCCTTCCTGGGGAACAGCCCGTAGACGCGGGCTGGTGCCTCGGCGTACACCTCGGCCACCCGCTCGTAGCCGATCCGGCCGGCGTGGGCGGCGTCGAGCAGGACGGGGAGGGTGGTGTCGATGCCGGGGAGGCCGAAGTGCACCTCCCAGATCGACCCCGCCCGCTTCTGCGCCGGGGTCGAGGGGGCGTGATCCGAGGCCACGTAGTCGACCGTCCCCATCGCCACCTCCTGCCACATGGCCTCCAGGTCCCACCGGCTCCGGGCCCGGGCCGGGGGCGTGAACTTGCGGAAGGGGCCGTGCTCCAGGACCTCGGACTCCAGCAGGGTGAGGTACTGCGGGCAGGTCTCGACCGCGACCGGCGCCCCCAGCTGCCGCTCCCGGGTCGCCAGGCGCACCACCTCGGGGCAGCTCGCGTGCGCGATCACCACCCGGGCGCCGGTCAGGCGGGCGAGCAGGGTGGTCAATGCCACCGCCACCTGCTCCGCCTCCCGCCCCCGCCAGGCGGGGATCACCCCCCCGTCGGCGCGGCCCGCCCGGCGCAGGCTCCGCTCGGCAGCCGCGGTCAGGGATTCCTCCTCGGCGTGGACCAGGCAGACCGCCCCCACCGCCGCCACCGCCTCGAAGAGGGCCAGCAGCTCGGCCGGCGACAGCCCCGGCACGCCGTGGGTGGTGCAGGTGAAGGCCTTGACGAAGGCGGCCCCCGCCCGCCAGAGGCCGGCCACCTGGTCCGCCATTCCCGTCCAGGCGTGCGCACCCAGGCCGAAGTCGGCCCGGGAGCGGTCGGCCAGGTAGCGGCGCTTCTCCTCCAGCTCCGCCGGCGTCCGCACCGGCCCCGAGTGGGTGTGCTCGAGGACGGTGGTCACCCCGGCCCGGAGCGCGGCCGCGGTCCCGGTGGGGAAGTCCTCGCGCTCCCGGTCCGAGGGGTCCATGAAGTGGACGTGCGCGTCCACCATCCCCGGCATCACCAGCAGCCCGGAGGCGTCGACCCGCTCCCGGGCCGGCTGCCGCTCGCCGCTCAGCAGGGCGACGCGGCCGTCCCGCACGTAGACGTGGGCCCGCGACCGGCCCCGAGGGGTGACGACCGTCCCCCCCTCCACCCCCAGGTCGAACACCGGGCTAGGCGCGCGCGGCCTCCCGGACGCGGCTCGGCTCGACCTTCTCGATCAACTGGTCGACGGTCAGCACCCAGCCCAGGCAGCGGGCGATGTTCTGGAGGGCGAAGACGTGGAGGTCGTCGCCGTACATGGAGTGCACCCCGTCCGCGAGCACGATCACCCGCAGGTCGCGGTTCAGGGCCTCGAAGGCGGCGCACTGCACGCAGGTGTTGGTGTTGATGCCGACCAGGACCAGGGTGTCGACGCCCAGCTCGCGCAGGGTGAGGTCGAGGTCCGTCTCCCGGAAGATGGAGAGGCGGCGCTTGGTCGTGATCACGATGTCGGTCGGGGCCGGCCCCAGCTCGGGCATCAGCTCGGTCTGCACCGAGCCGGCCAGGTTGTGGCGGCTGATGGTGCTCTCGCGCTCGGGGGTCAGCATCTGCCCGACCTCCTCGACCGCGCGCCAGAAGGGGTTGCGCATCGGCTCCGGGGTGCCGTCGGGGAGCACGCGGTTCTGGAGGATGACGTGGATCACCGGCAGGCCGCGCCCACGCGCGAACTCGAGCAGGCGCCGGACCCGGGCCACCACCCCGGCCGCCGCCTCGGGGGCCACGGGCATGGTCGCCACCTCGGGGTCGAGGTGACCGCGGTGGCAGTCGATCGTGACCACGGCGGTGCGGGCCGGATCCACCACCAGGTGCTGGTTGAGCAGGGCCACGAACCGCCTCCGATCGACCGGTCGAGGAACGGGACCATCCACGCTCCAGGGCATCTCGCCCACGACCTCCTCCTGTCCGCTCATGGCCTCCCTCCGTATCGAACCCGATCGCCGCCTGGTGGCCGCTCCCCTCCGGACACAACGCCCGCCGGCGCCGCTCCCACGGACACGACCATACCGCACATTGTGCCCCCGACCCGGAGGCCGGGATAATGGGGCCGGGGGTGAGGCGCCGAGGCCGGACCACGATTCCCGGGCCAGGGAAAGGAGAGGAGACATGAACCAGGCGGTCGAGGTCGAGACGCGGAGCGAG
>DASRBU010000301.1:0-4141 GCA_035653475.1 Candidatus Dormiibacterota bacterium
CCTGGCGGCCACGATCCCGCCCACGATGGCGCCGGTGGTGTCGCGGTCGCCCAGACCGCGGAGGGTCAGCCAGAGGGCGGCCTCGTAGTCGTCGGGCGAGCGCGAGGCGCACCAGAGCGCGAACGGCACCGTGTCGGGGGCAGAGGCGAGGGCGCCGCTGCCCAGCAGCCGGGCCGCCTCCTCGGGCGACGCCGACCCCAGGTCGCGGGCGCGGAGCAGCCCCTCCCGCACCGCCCCCTCGGGGACGAGGCCGACCACGCCCTCGATCAGGTCCGGGCCGCGGCGGGCGGTGGTGGCGGCCAGGGCCGCCGCCGCGGCCACCGCCACCGCCCCCGCGATCCCCTCGGGGTGGGCATGGGTGAGCTCGGCCGAGCGCGCGGCCTCGACCACCGCCCGCTCCAGGTCGTCCGCGAACCAGGCCCCCAGCGGAGCCACCCGCATCGCCGCCCCGTTGCCCAGCGACCCCTGGCCCCGGTACAGGGCCCGGGCCGCCGCACGCCAGTCGACGCCCCGGCCCAGGTGAGGGAGCAGGCGGTGCATGCCCGGGCCGTAGCCGCGGCCGGGCTCGCGCTCGTAGGCGGCGCCGAAGGCCCGGGCCAGCTCGTCCTGGCGCACCTCGCCGAAGCGCACCAGCACCTCGACCAGGGCGCAGGCCATGGCCGTGTCGTCGGTCCAGCGCCACGGCCCCGGCGGCGGCTCGCGCCGGGCCACCCGCTCCCGGGCCCGGGGGCCGAAGAAGCGCTCGCCCAGGGCGTCGCCGACCGAGAGGCCGTCCAGCGCCGCCAGCGCCCGTCGCTGCCGATCGGCGGTCACCGCACCGCTCCGGTCTCAACCTTCGCCGCCATCGTCCTGACCTCAGGCGCCGGCCAGGGTGGCGACGACCAGGCCCACCGAGAGCCCGCTGGTGACCACCACCACCGCCCAGCCCGCCACCTGCAGCACCCGACCGCTGGCCAGTGGCCCCAGCAACCGGCGATCGGCACCCATCAACATCACGAAGGTCAGGATGATCGGCAGCAGCAGCCCGTCGAAGACCTGGGAGAGGAACATGACCGGGATCAGGGGCAGGCCGGGAACGACCACGAAGAGCGCCGCCACTCCCACGAAGAAGGCGAGCAGACCGTAGAAGACCGGGGCCTCTCGCCAGCGCCAATGCAGCCCCCGCTCCCAGCCGAAGGCCTCGGTCGCGGTGTAGGTGCTGGTCAGTGGCACCGTGCCCAGCCCGAGCAGGGAGGCGGCCAGCAGGCCGAAGGCGAACAGGTCCGTGGCCAGATGGCCGGCGAACGGCCCCAGCGCCCGGGCGGCGGTGGCCGCGTCCGGGATGTCGGTCTGCCCGTGCGCCCACAGGGTGGCCGCGCAGGCGACCACGATGAACCCGGCCACCACGTTGGTCACGATCGCTCCCGCGGTGATGTCGAGCCGCGAGACGCCCAGATGCTCGGGCCCGAGCCGCTTGTCGGCGGTGTAGGACTGGATGAAGGCCTGCCCCCAGGGGGTGATGGTGGTGCCGACCGTGCCCATGACCGCGAGCAGATAGGCGGCGCCGGGGTCGATCCGAGGCACCACCAGGCGCAGTCCGGCCTGGCCCCAGTCGGGGTGGGCCATGGCCGCGGAGACGGCGTAGGCGATGGACACCGCCACCCCGGTGCCGAGGAAGACCCACTGGATACGGCCGAAGCTCCCCCGGGCCAGCAGGGTCACCATGACCACCGCCGCCACGGCCGCGCTGAGCGGGGCGGGCACGCCGAAGAGGGCCAGCGCGGCTCCGATGCCGGCGAACTCGGCCACCGTGTCGCCAAGGTTGGCGATGAGGAGCACGCCCACGGCGAAAGAGGCCCACCTGACCCCGAAGCGCTCCCTGACCAGGCCGCCCAGGCCCTGGCCGGTGGCCAGCCCCAGACGCGCTCCCACCTCCTGGGTGATGCCCAGCGCGATCATGCTCGCCAGCACCACCCAGAGCAGGTCGTAGCCGAAGCGGGCACCCACCACCGAGTAGGTGGTGATGCCGCCGGCGTCGTTGTCGGCAAAGCCGCTGACCAGGCCCGGGCCGATGGCGGCCAGCAGCGCGATCCGGGGCGCGCGCTGGACCAGGATCCGCCAGGTCCCGCGCACCGACCCGGCTCCAGGGAAGGCGCGCTCGGCGGCCATCTTGCGGGCCATCAGCGGCAGCCGGCCGGCGAGCTCCCGGCCGGCCCGGGCCAGCAGGCCGCCGAGGGGCCCGACGGCCCGGATCGGGTTCTCCTTCACGTAGTGGGCAAGCGCCATCGCAGAACTCCTGACACGGGATGGGTGGTGGCGCGACCACGCACGACCCGTGCGGAGCCGGAGGTGCTAGCCCGTCCGGCGGGGGCTCGCTCCGGGGGCGCGCGTGACCGCGAGACGTGGGTCCGGTTGACTACTGCCGGGTTCCATCGCGGTCCTCCATCGGCTGACGTCGACGTGCGCATCCCGTCAGGTCAGGGGGGACCCTCACGGCCCGCGCTCAGGAGCCGAGTTCGCATCCCCCGTCGTCGAGCTTCGGCGGCTGCAGGGCGTAGGCACGATGGCCAGCCACTTCGGGCCGCCCCTTGTCTCGAGGCGGCCTGGCCTGACCCGGAGCGTCTCTCGACGGGTGGGGTCAGTGGCCTCTGTCCCTACAGCGCCTCACCTAACGAGGACGCCGTTCCGGGTCGAATCATACCCCAGGGGAGCGCCGGCGCTCCCGATGCGGCCTCAGCCCAGCTCGCGCCCGAACCGGCCCACGGCAAAGGCCAGGGTCCGTTCGATCAGGTCCTCGGTCTCCGGCCAGACCTGGTCCAGGCGCTGGCCCCCGACCATGGTCACGCTGTCGGTGCTGGAGAGTCGGATCAGCGGGGTAGGGGGCACGAAGCCGGTCTCGGCCTGGGAACCCCTCGGCCGCGGCATCTCGGCGAAGACGGTGACCGCACGCACGCCCACGTCCCGGTCGCCCACCGCCGGGATGGCGACCACGTAGCGGAGCATCCTGCCCATGGTCGTCAGCTCCAGGCGCACCCACCAGGTCCCCTGGTCGAGGTTGGCCCCGAAGTTGACCTCCCTGCCATCGGCGTGCCCGTCGCCGCGTCGGGCCGCCGATCCCGGCCGAGCTCAGCCGCTGTCCTGGTCCCGTCGCAGCCGCGCCCGCGCGTCCCGGTTCAGGCGCTCGTGCAGCTCGAGCAGGCTCGCGGCGGAGGGGCGGGGCGGCTCCCCGGCCGGCGGCGCCGTCTCGGGGGGCTCGACGCGGGGGGAGGGACGCGGGAGGCGGGGCTCCGGCCGGAGCACCTCCTCCGCCGGTGGGACCTCGCGCCGCAGCCGCTCGGCGTCGGCGGCCAGACGTCGGTTGGTGTCGAGCAGCTCGGCCAGCAGGTCCCGCTCCGCAGCCGGGGCCGCCGGCTCCTCTTCCTCCCCGACGACGTCGGCGGGAGGGGGGGTGGCCCGGAACGACGGCGGGGAGACCGGCGGGATCTCCGGCGCCGCCCCCTGGCGGGGGGCGTGGCCATCGTCGGGGGCCGGGACGGCGATGGCCGTCGGGGTGGGTGCCGCAGCCGGTGGCCAGGGCACCGCGCTGACCTGAGAAGGGGAGATCGCCGTTGCCTCCGACGACGGCCCGTCCAGGTCGAGGGCGAGGTCGCTCGTCCACCGGCGTGGCCCGGCCCGCCGGGGCGGGCCGGCCTCGTGCCTTCGGGACCGTCGCCGCCCGAGCCCGCCGATCGGCACACCTATCGCCAGGCCGATCAGGATCCCCAGGAGAAGGGACGCCAGGTGCACCTCGAGCCCAGCATAGTTAAGTCGTCCCGACATGGCCACCACCGATCCGGCCCCGGCTCCGGAGCCGAACGGCGGGGGTGACGCCCAGGGCGCGATGCCGTGGCCGGGGGACGGGCCGGGAGGTCGGGCCGTCTCCCGGCCCCCCGGCCCGGGCGCTCACTGGAAGTAGGCGTGCTGGATCCGGACGTCTCCGTTGACGGTCGTCACCAGGCCCTGGAGCCGCTTCGAATAGGCGACCGGCTGGACCAGGAAGTAGATGGGGATGGACGGAGCCAGCTGGTAGAGGAGCCGGTTGAGCTGGTCGTAGAGCGGCTTCTGCTCCTGCTGGGTGTAGGCCGAGGCGATCTTGGCCAGCAGATCGTCGACCCCCGGGTAC
>DASRBU010000302.1:0-5560 GCA_035653475.1 Candidatus Dormiibacterota bacterium
GTGCGCGAGAACGACTGCGTGGCCCTGGTCAACCACCTCCTCTACGAGATGGGCTCCGAGGAGGTGGAGGCGGTCAACGCCATCTCGGGCGAGCGCTGCAGCCCCCATCCCCACGTCTTCTCCGACCGCGTCATCCGCCCCCTGGACACGGCCTACTTCGACATCATCCACTCCTTCAACGGCTACCGCACCTGCTACTACCGGACCTTCAACGTCGGAGGGGCCAGCGCCGAGCAGCGAGACGCCTACCGGCGGGCGCGGGAGTTCATGGACCACGCCATCGCCGAGATCCGGCCCGGCGCCAGCTCGGCGGACATCGTCCGTCACTTCCCGGCCGCCCAGGAGTTCGGCTTCGAGTCCGAGGTGGAGGCCTTCGGGCTGCAGTACTGCCACGGGATCGGCCTGGGCAACTGGGAGGCACCGCTCATGAGCCGCTTCCACTCCTTCGAGCACCCGATCCGGATCGAGGAGGGGATGGTCTTCGCCATCGAGACCTACTGGCCGACCCGGGACGGCTCGTCAGCCGCGCGCATCGAGGAGGAGGTGGTGGTCACCGCCGACGGTTGCCGGGTGATCACCCGCTTCCCCAGCGCCGAGCTGCTGGTCACCGGGACCCGCTACTGGAACGGGCTCGGGGACGGGCCCTGGCCGCCCGCCTCCTCGGACGGACCGGGGCGGACGAGTCGCCGACCACGGCGGCGAGAGAAGAACGGAGGGAGGTAGGACCATGTCGACCCGAACGTTCCGCAAGCTCCTGGCCCTGGCCGGTGCGCTGCCGCTGCTGCTGATGGCCTGCGGTGGGGCGGCGCAGGGGGGGCAGGGCGCGAGCAGCAAGCCCATCCTGATCGGCGGCACGCTCGGCCTGACCGGGGCCTATGCCGGGCCCTCGGCCGAGTACAAGGCGGTGTACGACTACTGGGCGCAGCAGGTCAACGCCCACGGGGGGTTGCTGGGCCGGAAGGTCAAGATGGACATCTACAACGACGAGAGCACCCCCACCACCGCCCAGACGCTCTACAACCGCCTGATCAACAGCGACCACGTGGACCTGTTGCTGGCCCCCTACACCACCGCCGTGGGCGGGGCGATCGTACCCATCGCCCTCTCCCACCACATGGTGCTGTTCAACGGCGGCTTCGTCGGCATCAAGATCTTCGACAGCGCCGACGGCTGGATGGTCGGCAGCTACACCTACCAGGAGCCCGACTACACGCGTGGCATCTTCGAGCTGATCAAGACCCTGCCCGCCGACCAGCGCCCGACCAGGGTCGCCATCCTCACCGCCCAGAACCCGTTCACGGTGGTGGACCACGACGGCAGCGGTCGCCAGGACGGGGCTCTGAACTACGCCCGGCAGGCCGGCATGCAGGTGGTGCTGGACGAGCAGTACCCCATGACCACCACCGACTTCAGCGGGCTGGTCCAGCGGGCCAAGGCCGCCGGCGCCGACCTCTTCCTGGCCCTGGGCCTGCCCAACGACTCACTACAGATCGCGCGCACCGTCAACCAGGTGGGCTACAAGCCCAAGATCTACTGCACCTGCGGCTCCCAGATGACCACCCTGCCCGCCTGGGGCCAGCTGGGCGCGGCCGGCAACGGGGTGATGGGGACCACCATCTCCTGGCCCAACCAGGGCTACCAGGGGCTCGCCGACCTGTCCACGTTCTTCCAGAAGCGCGGCTACCACGACATCCCGGCCTACGGCGTGGTCTCCTACGCCATCCTCCAGGTGCTGCAGCAGGCGGTGGAGGGGGCGAAGACGCTGGACCAGGCCAAGCTCCGCGCCTACCTCCTGAGTCACACCTTCCACACCGCGGCCGGCAACATCAGGTACCAGTCGAACGGCACGCCGCGGTACAGCGAGATCATCCTCCAGTACCAGGACGGGCGGAACCAGGTGGTCTGGCCCTCGCAGTACGCCACCGCCAGGCCGGTGATCCCACTGCCCTAGCCCGAGATCGGAGGCCCGGAGGTCGGCGGTGAGGGCAGGGGCGACGTTGCGGGTGCACGAGGTCACCAAGCGCTTCGGCGGGGTGACCGCGCTGGACCGTGCCAGCCTGACCCTGCCGCCGGCCTCGATCCTGGGTTTGATCGGCCCCAACGGCTCCGGCAAGACCACCCTGCTCAACGTCATCAACGGTGTCCACCGGCCCGACTCCGGCACCATCGAGCTGGGCGGCACCACCCTGGTCGGCCGCCCGCCGCACCGGCTGGTGGACCTGGGCCTGGCCCGCACCTTCCAGAACACCCACGTCTTCAAGACCCTGACCGTCTACCAGAACCTGCTGCTCCCGACCCTGCACTTGGGCCGGGAACGGCAGGGCCGGGGGCGTCGAGCGCTGGAGCTGCTCGAGTTCGTGGGCCTCGAGGCCCATCGCGACCAGCCGGCCAGCGAGCTGTCCGGAGGCCAGCAGAAGCTGCTCGAGTTCGCCCGGGCGCTGGTGACCGACCCCCGGGTGGTGCTCATGGACGAGCCCTTCGCCGGCATCCATCCGGAGATCAAGGCCCTGCTGCTGGAGCGCATCCGCGAGCGCGCCCGCACCGGCACCTCGTTCCTGGTCGTCAGCCACGAGATCCCCGAGCTGATGAGCCTCTCCGACACCATGATCTGCCTGGCCCAGGGCCGCTGCATCGCCTCCGGCACCGCCACCGAGGTGGCGGAGAACGAAGCGGTGATCGAGGCCTACCTGGGCCACCAGGTGACGGCGTGAGGGTCGCCGCCCCGGAGCTGCGCGCCGAGGGACTGGAGGCCGGCTACTACGCCGGCCAGTCGGTCCTGCGGGGCGTGGACCTGAGGGCCGCCCCCGGTCGGCTGACCGTGATCCTGGGCCCGAACGGGGCCGGCAAGTCGACCGCGCTGCGGGTGCTGGCCGGCCTGCTGCCGCCGGCCGCGGGCCGGGTCCTGGTCGACGGCCGCGACGTCACCCGCGTTCCCGCCCACCGCCGGGCCGAGCTGGGCATCGCCTTCCTGCCCCAGGGCCGCTCGGTGTTCGGCGCTCTGACCGTGCACCAGAACCTGGAGCTGGGGGGCTGGACCCTGCGCCGTCGGCGACCGGAGCTGGAGCTGGCCCTGGAGGCCGCCTACCAGCGCTATCCCAAGCTGCGGCCGCTGCGCGACCGGCCGGCGGGGAGCCTCAGCGGCGGCCAGCAGCGCCTGGTGGAGGTGGCGCGGATGATGATCGCCGACCCCCGGCTGATCCTGATCGACGAGCCCTCGGCCGGGCTGGCGCCCAACCTCACCCGAGAGGTCTACGACGAGCTGGCCCGGCTGCGCGCGGAGGGCCGAACCGTGCTGCTCGTGGACCAGAACGTGCGCGCCGCGGTCGAGATCGCCGACTACGTGTTCACCCTGGAGTCGGGACGCAACCAGCTGGAGGGGAGCCGGGAGCGCTTCGAGCCCGAGCTGGAGGCCCTGATCAGGGCCTGGCTTCGGGTATGAGGTCGGACGGGAGGAGCCGATGCTGAGCTTGCTGCTCCAGGCGGTGGTGGACGGCATCCTGCTGGGCCTGATCTACACCATCATGGCCCTGGGCCTGAGTCTGATCCTGGGCGTGCTGGGCGTGATCAACGTGGCCCACAGCGTGTTCATCATGCTGGGCTCGTTCTTCGCCCTGGGCCTGCTCACCTTCCTCCACCTCGACCCCGCGGTTGCCTTCGTGCTCTCGACCCCGGTCTTCTTCCTGGCCGGGGCGGCCGTCTACCGTCTGCTCATCCAGCGCGTGCAGCGGGCCCCGGCCACGATCGGCATCCTCGTCCTCTTCGGGCTGATGGTGGTGGTCGAGACCGCCGGCATCCTGCTCTGGACCACCGACACCCGCGTCATCACCGTCGGCTACAGCAACCTGCGGCTGTCCGCTGGCCCGGTGACGGTGAACGGGGCTCGGCTGGTGGCCGCCGGCCTCTCGCTGCTGGCGACCGCCGGCGCCTACGGGTTCCTCAAGCGCACCCTGACCGGCCGGGCGGTGCTGGCCATGGCGGACAACCGCGACGCCGCCAGCGTGCTGGGCATGGACGTGGGCCGGCTCTCGATGCTCATCTTCGGCCTGGGCATCGCCGCCGCCGGCGCCGGCGGGGTGGCGATCGGCATGACCTTCCCCTTCGCCCCCCAGGACCACATCCAGTGGCTGGCCTGGGCCTTCCTGATCGTGATCGTGGGCGGGCTGGGGAGGGTCGAGAGCACCCTGCTGGGCGGGCTGGTGATCGGCCTGGTCCAGACCCTGGCCGGCGCCCTGCTCCCCTTCAGCTGGGTCTTCCTGCTCATGTACGTGCTGCTGCTGGTGCTCCTGATCGTGCGCGGCCAGGGTCTGGCCGGGGCGCAGAGGCGCGAGCTGTGAGGTCGGGCCTGGAGCCGGCGGGGGCGCCGGGGCGGCTGTGGCTGGACCTGATCCGCCTCCGGCGCCGGGTCTGGATCCCGATCGGAGCCCTGCTGCTGGTCGGGCTCGTGGCCCTGGGCCTGAGCAGCGACGACCTGGCCCTGCTGGACTCGCTGGGCGTGATCTTCATGTACGTGGTCCTCACCCAGGCCTGGAACGTCCTCGGCGGCTACGGCGGGTACATGAACTTCGGCATGGCCGCCTTCTTCGGGGTGGGGGCGTACACCACGGCCGTGATCGGCCACGACTGGTCGGTGTCGCCGGTGCTGGCCACCGCCGCCGCCGGGCTGGCCAGCGGGCTCTTCGCCCTCGTGGTCGGCATCCCGACCCTGCGCCTGCGCGGGGCGTACTTCGCCATCGCGACCCTGATCGTCACCTTCGCCGTGGAGCTGGTGGCGCTCAACGCGCCCTTCACCCAGGGCTCGCTCGGCATCTACCTGAAGGTGCTCCCCCTGAGCCCCCTGCAGACCGAGCAGCTCTTCTACTTCGTCTTCCTGGGCCTGATGCTGGCGGCCACGGCCATCGTGTTCCTGATCGAGCGCAGCCACTTCGGCTGGGCCCTGGTCGCGGTCCGCGAGGACGAGAACGCGGCCGAGGTGCTGGGGGTACGGACCACCCGGGTGAAGATCCTGGCCCTGGTCCTGGGCGCAGTGATGGCCGGGATCGTCGGCGGCATCTACTCCTACCGGGTCCTCTACATCGAGCCGGCCGGCACCTTCACCATCGACACCTCGCTGAACGTGGTCCTGATGGCCGTCCTGGGCGGGGCCGGCTTCTGGCAGGGTCCGCTGATCGGGGCCCCGGTGATCATGGCGGTCGGCGACGTGCTCCGGGTGGCGGTGGCCAATGAGGTCAACCGCCTCATCTTCGGAGTGGTCCTGGTCGCGGTCGCGCTCTTCGCGCCCAACGGCGTGATGGGATTCCTGCGCGGCGTCCGTGGACGCCGGTTCACGATCTGAGGAGGTGAGGATGAGGGCCGCCGTCTACCACGGGCGGGGCGACATCCGGATCGAGGAGGTGCCGGAGCCGCCTTCCCCCGGCCCGGGGGAGGTGCGGCTCCGCGTCCTGCGGGCCGCCATCTGCGGCACCGACGTGAGCGAGTACCTGCACGGCCCCCTGCTCGTCCCCCTCACCACGCGGCACCCGGGCAGCGGCCACCTGGGCCCGGTGGTGCTGGGCCACGAGGT